>JANXEB010000016.1 GCA_025058985.1 Candidatus Aenigmatarchaeota archaeon | reverse complement strand
AAACTTATAAAAATTACGAAATAATTGTAGTTGTTGATAAAAAATCAAAAGATAAAACTTTTGAAATAGCCAAAAAATATACTAAAAATGTATACTATTGTGAAAAGAGTGGAATAAGTGCTGCCAGAAATTTTGGAGCTAAGAAAGCTACCGGCGAAATTTTTTTGTTTTTAGATGCCGATACAATAGTTTTACCAAATTTATTAGAAACATTTTATAAACAGTTAAGAAGTAAAAAAATCATTGGATGTTTTTGTCCAAAGCTTCCATCTAAGTATGATGTAAAATTTATTTTAGCTTTTATTCTTTACAACAACTATGAAGAAATTTCTTCGAAAGTTAATAAAGCACATATAGCAGGAAATGTATGCGCTTATAAGAAAAAATACTTTGAAATGGCTAACGGATTTGACGAAAGTGTAAAAGTTTTAGAGGATTTTGATTTATCTTCAAGAATATCAAAATTTGGAAAAATAACTTATGTAAAAGATACATTTGTAGTTACTTCAAGTAGAAGATTAGAGAAATTAGGATTTTTTAAATCTATTCTAAGTTATATAAAATACTACATAAAGTTTTTGACATTTAAAGAATTGTTAAAAAGAGAAAAACTTAAACAAGTAAGGTAGATATTTTTTCTAGAATTTTTTGCTTAGCTTCTTCTACAGTTAAATTTTCATTATTTAAAATATAGTCTGCAAAGTTTTTTAGTGAATAGTAATCTATGTTGTATATTCTTTTAAATTCTTCACTTTCTCTTCTTTCCCTTTCTTTTATTATTTCTAAAGCTTCTTCAAAACTAATGCCGTCTCTCATGGCAGTTCTTTTTGCTCTTGTTTCTAAGGATGCTTCTAGCCAAATTTTAAAATCAGCTAGATTTTTTAAGAAATAGAGTGAAAGTTTACCACATATTACAACTCCTTTTCTTTTAGCTAGCTCTATTTGCATTTCATCTATTTTCTTATGAAGCTCTATACTTTTTCCAATATCGGTAGACCAAGTGATTAATGCTGACTTAGAAGTTAAACTACCAGAAAGTTTTTTAAAATACTCGCCAGGAGAAAAATATTCATATTTCAATTCCTTAGCTATTTCTTTTGATATTGTGGAAGAACCAGCTCCTGGTAAACCAGAGATAACTATAGTTAAGCTTTTCATAACTTTAATAATTATTAAAAAAATAAAAAGAAAAAAAGTAGTTAGTATATTTCTATATCTTCTAAGCCAACTAGTTCATCTTTTTCATCAACTTCTTCTATCATTCTATCTTAACACTTCAATTCCTAGACTCTCGTTAATTTCTCTACTTAATGGTCTTTCAAAAACACTAGTTGGTCCTAGTATATATGGAGATTTCACTCCAGTAATTATTGAAATAACTTGTATTTTTCCTTCAAATTCTGGTAAAACTCTTGCTCCCCAAAACACATGGGCACTTGGATCTAAGTATTGTGAAACTATTTCTCCAATTGATGTTACTTCATCTAATCTCAAATCTGGGCCACCTGTTATATGTATTAATGCTCCCGTTGCTCCAGTATAATCTACTTCTAACAAAGGATTTTCTAATGCTTTTGTAATTGCATCTTTTGCTCTATCACTTGTTGAACTTTCAGCAACACCCATCGCAGCTACTCCACCACTTCTCATAACTGCTCTAACATCTGCAAAATCTAAATTAACTAAGCTAGGTAGTGTTATTGTTTCGGTAATTCCTTTAACCATGCTTGCAATCAATTCATCTGCAACAGCAAAAGCTTGTTGTAAAGATAAATTACCAGCATATTTAGAAAGTTTGTCATTTTCAATAACAATTGTTGTATCGGTAACATTCCTCAAATTAGCTAAAGCTTCCTCTGCTTTCGAAACTCTAGCACCTTCTATTTTAAATGGCATTGTAACAACTCCAATAACCATTGCACCAGTTGATTTAGCTAATTCACAAACTAAAGGAATACTACCAGTTCCCGTACCTTTTCCTAATCCGGCTATTGCAAAAACTAAATCAGCCCCCTCTAATGCTTCTTTAATTTCATTTCTACTTTCTTCAGCTGCTTTTCTTCCAATTTCCGGATAGCCACCTGCTCCCAAACCTTTTGTTAATTCTTTTCCAATCAGTATTTTTTTGTTTGCTTTTACTATAGCTAAGTGTTTTGCATCGGTATTTAAAGCTAAAGTTGTTGCGCCTTCTACACCCATTTCTGTTAGTCTTGATATAGTGTTGCAACCAGCACCACCACACCCAACAACAACAATTTTTGCTTTTTTAATAGCTACTCCAAGTTCTTCTTCTACTAGTTTAAAGTAATCTACATTACTTTTAGTTATTCCACTAGTTAGTTTAAATCTGTCCTCTATTCTTTCCTCTCTATATCCTTTTGATCGATTCAAAGCGCTTCGAACTATACTCTCCATTGTATATTTTAAAGTATCGAAATCTATTTATTTAATTATGCGTATACTTATTTGTAAGCCTTGTTTCAACAATCAACTTGAACCCGAGCGTGTCAATCGCTTTTACCCCAATTATATCTTATTCTAATTATTTAAATATTTTTGTATTGTAAAAAATATAGTTTTTAAATAAGCATTTGATTTTCTGAGGAATCAATGAACTAATTTTTATCTAGGTTTTTTGAAAATAAAAATCGAAAAAAGAAGAATAATTTATCAGCCCGGGTGGCCGAGTGGTCAAGGCGCACGCCTGGAGAGCGTGTGGAGCTTTGCTCCGCCAGGGTTCAAATCCCTGCCCGGGCGAGGAATGAAAGATTAATTCTAAACTTTACAAGCCTTTCTCTTTCCAAGCTTTTATATATTGTTCCTTATACTCTCCAAACATTCTTTCCATTAGTATATATGGTGAGGAAGAGATGCAATTTTTAGAAAACAAAATATATTCTTTTGGAGTTAAACTTTCACAGAAGCTCAATTTTTCTGCTAAGTCTGTTAAGTTATTGTCCACCAAAATTCCATTATAACCGTGTTTAACGTACTCTATAACAGTTCCAAATGGTGTAGAAATAGTAATTCTTCCATTAACTGATGCTTTCATATGGCTAGTTCCACTTGCTTCCATCCAAGAGATTGGTATGTTTACCCAAAAGTCTGAACCAGAAACAAGATAGTATGCTTTTTCCTCATTAAAATTCAATACAAAAGCAATTTTCTTTTCTTCTAACACCTTAGCAAATGTTTTCAAGAATTCTCTTTCATACTCTTCCATTGCACATAAAACTCCAGAAAATATGTAAACTGAATTGTTGCTTCCATATTTTTCGATAATTTTTAAGAATTCCAACGGTCTTTTGTATGGAACTATTCTTTTAGCAAAAGTAAAAATTTTAACGTTTTTTGGAATTGAAGAAAAGTTAGAAAGAACTTCTCCCTCTCTATACCAAGATTCGAATTTTCTAACAAGATCCTCTCTAGTTTTTTTAAGTACCTCTTCTATTTTATAATCTTCAATCTTAGAAGCTTCTCTGAGTTTATAAATGTTTTGTCTCCAACCTGATAATTCATTGTCAAAAAGTTTTTTCAAATGTTCATTTATCCATCTTTTATGTACGGCATTCGAAATAGAAGAAATTTTCTCACTATGAATAGGTTGTCTATTTTTTTCTATATCTACCTGTATTTTAGAAACAGTAAAAATTTTGCACGCATAGTGAGAAGCCAAATCGGTTAAATATAGTCTACCATTTTTTATACCTGGTTCAAACTCTTTTGGTATGTTTCCATATAGACTTATTATTTTTTCTATTGAAAATGATTTGTGACCATGTGACATTGGTGTATGAATTGTATAAATTATTTTTGTGTTTTTATTGTATGACAACGCTGGTTTGATAGCAAGTGCTGTGTCGCTTTCTTGTAGATGTAGAACGTCAAAATCTAGCTCCAGTTTTTTCATAAGCTCTATTGCACCCTCGGCTAATAGGTAACGTGTTAGTAAAACTTGTCCTTCGTCATGTTCACCATAAACCTCTAGTCTCTTTAACCATTCCTCGTTCTTTTCTAAACCGAGGTATAAAAAAAAGGCTATTGCTTTGTTGCTTAATGGATATTTGAAGACTCTTAATTTAGTGTCGTACCAGTTAGATCTAACAACAATCTCTATTCCAAAATCTTCTAGATTGTTTTCTGCAATTGTACTAGTAGTTTCTATTATGTTGTCAATTTTTTTTTGTTTAGATTTATAAGGATAGAGTAGCGAGACTAAAATTAAAGGATAATCTTCTTCATAGGCTTGATGAAAAAGACACGCCATTAAGCTACCCAATCCACCTTTTCCGGAAGATTTGGAAAGACTATTCTCCATTGAAAGATTTAAACAAAAAGGTTTGTCCATAAAATCTTTTAAGAAAAAATATTTAAATCTTTATCTTTCTAGGATAAAATATTTTTTAGGCATTTTTGCCTCTCTCAAGATTTTTATCAACATATCATATTCTTTACCTATACCAATGCTTCCATTTTCTTTAACTACCTTAAGTGCCAGATCTATTCTATTTTCTGAGTTAGAATATAATCTTAAAATTTTATCGCCGATTTTTACTTTATCACCAATTTTTTTGTATAATACTATACCTGCACTCAAATCTTTAGGACAGCCTAATATTCTAGCAACTTGATTTAAAGAACCACTATCTATCCATAAAACGAAGCCGTCTTTTTCAGATACAAAATCTTCGTAATATTTAGCAATCTCTATGTCGCTTGGTTTAATGTTTTTATTACCACCTTGCGCTTCTATTATTTCTCTCATTTTTCTCTCGGCTTTATTACTATTCAGAGCATTTTCAACAGCCCTGAAATAATTTCCACGTTTAACTAAATTAAGAAGAGCGTTAGCTATGTTGATAGTTTTGTTTTTCAAATCTCTTACATCTTTTTTTCTCATGAGAAATTCCAAAGCTTCTTTTGCTTCTAATGCAGGTCCTATTGTGTAACCAATTGGCTGAATACCCTGCGTTACGCAGATATTAACTTTTATACCCAAAAGCTTCGAAATTTCTAAAAAGTCCTTTGCCAAAATTTCAGCATCTCCAATACTTTTAACTTTTACACCTCTGCCTGTCGGAATATCTATCACAACATGAGTTGCTCCAACTGCTTTTTTCTTGGCCATTATTGATGGTAATAAAAATGGATCTAAACCAATAACATATTCGTACCTAATAAAAACATCATCAGCAGGTGCTAAATGTAGAGTCCCTCCCCAAACTAAACAACCATTTGTTTTTTTAACAACTTCCTCCATTTCTTCTATTGTTAGATTGACGTTCATTAAAACAGAAGCTTTATCTGCTGTACCTGCGGCGCTAGTAATTGCTCTGGACGAAGTTTTTGGAATTTTATAGCCTAGAGATGCGATAAGTGGAACTAATATTAAACTTGTTTTATCGCCACTAAGTCCTCCTACGGAATGTTTGTCTAAAATTATTTTGCTATCTAATTTTAAAGTTCTTCCTGTCTCTACCATGGCTCTAGCAAAGTTGGCAGCCTCGTCTATAGTCATTCCAAAAGAGTTTAAAGCAACAATTAGAGCTGTTATTTCAATATCGCTCAAGTTACCAGAAACAACATCTTTTATTATAGAATATATTTCTTTGTAGTCTAACCTTCTTCCAGCTATTTTATTCTTTATTGCAGTAAGTGATTCTGGTATTCCACTTTCGACAACTTCGACCAATTCTCCATTTTTTATTGAATAGTTTTGAGCAACATCTCTATAAACGCCAATTTCTCCTTTTTCGATAAGAGATTCGCTAATGTTTACTGAAGCTATTATTTCATGGTTCTTATAGACTATCTTTATTCTATTTCCAATTATTTCAAGTTCTTCAAAGTTTTTTTTATTTAAAACTACGATAGGTTTACCACTAAAAATGTCAAGAATTTTAACTTTTAGTAACATTTTTCACAATTATACCAACATTTCTTTTTATTTCGAAAGGAACTTCATCACTACTATGTTCAGTAGCTCTCATTTTTCTTATTACTAAACTTCTAGGTAAATTGCCTACATAGTACTTTAAAATTATTATTCCATCAGATGTAAATTCCTCAATACCGAAAGAAGAAATGGAGGAAGAACCTTCTGGAACTTCGCATGTTAGTAAAGTTGTACAACCAAGTTTTTTTAGTAGTCTATCTAAATCTAACAGACTTCTTCTTATATCCAATGGTCTCTCGAAGAATAAACTCAAAGTTGTTATTGGATCTATTACTAATCTTTTTGCTTCTATTTTTTCTACGTTAGTTTCTAGCATTAGCTTAAATTTTTCATAATCAAAAAACTCAGTTCTTAAAAGAAGTAGTTTTTTTTCTTCTTCGAGTTTTTCAAGAGGCCAAGCAAAAGTTGCTTCTAAATAGTGTTTTAACCTGTTTACATCTTCTTCCATCGATATATATAAACCATTTTCTTTGTTCATAGCACCATGTACTAAGAATTGAATAGAAAAAATAGTTTTTCCAGTTCCTGGCGAACCAGTTAATAAAATAGTAGAGCCTTCCGGCACGCCGCCTTCAATTAACTTGTCTAAACCTTTTATTCCTAGGCTTACTCTCTTTATTGTTCTCATCTAAGTATTTTTACTATTTTTGGAGCAACTATCAATAGATCATCACCTATACCAACAATTTCTCCTTCTACACTTTCTATAAATTTTTTCATTTTCTCTACTGATTTTTTCAACTCAGTTTCATTCATTTTTTTAATATCGGTAATTCTAACTAAAACTAATTTGTTATTTCTAACATACTCTATTATTTTTTCACTATCTTTGTAACTAGTTAAGGTTTCTACTCT
>JANXEB010000107.1 GCA_025058985.1 Candidatus Aenigmatarchaeota archaeon | reverse complement strand
AAACTATGGTTGGGATTTTGAGCGGAGAAAGTGCTAATATATTCTTCCAATTTTCGTCTGTAATGAACAAAGTTTTGTTGTAAATTGAGGGTTTTCTGATGGAATAGCAGAGGGTTTTAATTAAAATTGTCTCATTGTTTCGAGCAACAATTTTTATACAGTAGTCTCCAGGTGGTTGATTTAAATTTTGTTTAAAGTTTATCCTTTCAGTTACACTTTCGTTTAAAAGTATTATATCATTTATATAAACTTCTAGTGAAAAATTTCTACGTGAAAATATTACATTAAATTCTAGTTGTATTTGAGTAGAGTTACCAAAGGAAAGGTAAGTTTTATTAAGAGGAGATATAATTTTAATTTCAGTTTTGTTGTTAATATGTAGAAATAATTCAATTATTTGATTGTAAATGTATTTACAATTTTCTACATTAATCCAACCGCCACAACCTATCGTAAAGCCAAAGATTCTGAAGTCTTTTGATGAAAATAATAAAATACGATTATTTTCTTTAATTTTTAACCATGGAATATAATTATCGTTAACCGACTCGATATAGGTCACATGATAACATGCTGCACGACCTAGATCTATTGTATCTCCAATTGAAAAGTTTGAAAATAGTATCTCATTTTTATACATAATTTCTGATAAAAATGAGCTCGCATATAGCATGAAAGAAGGAGTTATATTTATTAACAGAGCTGCAGCACTAGAACCACCATCACCAAAACCTAGAAAAAAGCCACCCTTTGCTATAAAATTTTCTATTCTATCTCTTTTCCAGTCAAAAAATCTGTCAGCAAAGATATCGTACTCTAATATGATAAGTGAATAATTCTCCAAATTTTGTGGTAATTGTGTTAGGGAAATATAACTTATATTTTTACTTGATAGAATTTCCTCTAAAACTTCTATATGGTCTGGGTGTCTTCCATCGTGAAATATTAATACGTTAAATGCTGTCGAGCATTTGAAAAGAAAAAAGTAGAGTGTTATATACATCGAAATTAAAAAAATCAAACGCTTCATTAATACTTTATTTAAGGTTTAGATCTTTATCATTTTCCATAAGATTAATATTAGATATACATATCACCATAAATAACTATTTTAATTTGACGAAATTATTAACTTAATGAGGGTCATAAAAATTTTAGTAATACATGAAATATTTTTTCCAGATTTTTCTGGAGGAGGAGAAAGAATACTATTAGAAATAATTAAGTGTTTAAGTAAATTTTTTAAAGTTGATGTGCTAACTTCTGGTAATCCTAAGATAAAAAGATATAAAAATATTAGAACATATAGAGTTAATGTTAATAGATTTTTGTTTAATTTATTTTCCTTACCCTATGTTATTGCTATAGGAAAAAAATATGATGTTTTATTGGCTAACACTTATCATTCCGCTATTCCATCATTTATTGCAGCAAGAATATTAAAAAAACCGATAATCTTGTTAGTTCATGGTGCATATAATTGGAAATGGTTTTCTATAAATATGTTTTTAGGTTTATTTGCACTTTTTTTAGAAAAAGTTATATTTTCTTTACCATTTGATAGATTTATTTTTTTCTCAGAGTTTGCTAAAAAGGAAGGACAAAGACTTGGGGCCAAAAGATGTGTGGTATTATATCCAGGTGTAAAAATTACTAGGGAGGCTAAAAATATAAAAAAGAAAAAAATTGTTCTATTTGTTGGTAGGATAGAGAGACAGAAAGGAATAGATAGATTGATAAAAGTGGCTAAAATGCTACCAACAGTAAAGTTCGTAGTTATAGGAAGAGGAAGAATTAAAGAAAAATTAAAAAATATAACTTATTTAGGGTTCGTTTCAGATAATATTTTAAGAAGATATTATAGAGATGCTTTAATATTCTTTTTACCTTCTAGGGCAGAGACACTAGGTTATTCAATTCTAGAGGCCATGGCCAACGGTTGCATAATTGTTTCTACGGTTGACCTTAACTATGTGGGTTTTTATCTTAAAAAATTTGATGCTAATCATGCTAAAGAAATAATCAAAGAGATAATAAATAACAACAAAAAATATGAAAGGTTGGGAAAAGATAATATAGAAATTGTTAAGAAAAAATACAGGTGGAATACCTTCACAAAAAATTTTTTAGAAATACTAGAAAATCTTAATTAAAAATGGTTGAATTCAGTAAATTTTTCTTAAACTCTCGTGGTGATATAGAAAATGAAAAAGTTCTGATAAATTTCGCTATACCAGCTTTCATCTCTAGTTTGTCAATTTACGTGTTTTCCAACTCTCACTATGTTTTTCTTTCAATCTTCAGGACAACTTTAGAAACCGGAATATTTAGTATCGC
>JANXEB010000064.1 GCA_025058985.1 Candidatus Aenigmatarchaeota archaeon | reverse complement strand
CCTAACTCAAACGCTGCAACAATACTACATGCACGTACTTTGCCAATATTTAAGAAATTTTTTAATTCATTAACTGATATATATGGTAGTTCTTTACCGTAATGTTGGAGAAGTTTTTTTGCTAAATCTAATACTGTATGATTTTTTGTTACTGTACGCATAATAATTGCTAAAAGTTATTCATACTTAATTTTATCAGGCGTATTATACTTTATAAGTTTTTCTCGTGGTAGAATATGTTTGATAATTTTTTGAATTTTTGACATTTTAGATTTTAATTAACTAAAATTTTAATTTTCAAGTTTTATTCAATAAAAAAACTATTCAAAAAATCTTCTAACAGTAAAGCAGTGAAACAAAATTCATCTTTTTTGAGTTTTTCTAAAATTTCCCTCATACTTTTTTTCTTTTTTTTAATTTTTTTACCTTTTAACCATGCCACACCATCAATAATTGCTGCTATGATTACATTATTAGGATGATAAGTAGTTTGTATTAATCTTATTGCTTCTATGAATTGATTATCTTGTGAACCACCAAAATCAGTTATAAACTTCGCAGTGCCTATTAAATACTTATTTTTAAATTTTGCTATAAAATCTAATCCTTTGCTTAACTTACTAAATCTACATTTAAGTTTCTGTGTAGCATATCTTTTTAGAATTTCGTCATTTCCTTCAAGAAAAACAAGACCTAAAGAATTTTCAAATTCTTTTAAAGGTAAAAAATTAAATTTGCTTTTTAGCCAATTTTTAAACATAGGTCCAATTCTTCTACTTGCTTTTTTAGGCGCTTCTAATTTTTCTTTTAATTGATTAAAATTCATTTGAAATAGTTTATCAGATATTTTTTGAATCGTTTTGGGATTTTTTTCAATTGCATCTTCACAATGGGTTAGAAATCCTATATAAGGGTGTTCTATTGGAAATTTAAATTTTTTCTTTTTTAATTCTATTAGTTTTTTTATCAAATTTATATTATCCTTATTTTTAAAAAATTGTTCTAATAAAAATAAATCTTCATTATTAAGTTTATCTCTTTCAATTTCTTCTGGAGGATATATTTCCAAAAGTTTATCTAAGTACTGATAGTTTTGTACTAATTTGATACTTTTTTTAACCCAGTTATTCATATCATAATATATGTTTAATCTAACTTAAAAAATGTTAGTTGTTTTTTATTATCTTTGCATTCTTTTATAGAGATTAAGAGATTTTTAATTCCTTCTATATTTTTTTGTTCTATAAGAATTTTTAATATTTGTTTGACTTCTGATGCTACATTATGAATTGGAAAAGTTTCTAATAACTTTTTTGTTTGAGATAAGCCTAAATATTTTCTTATATAACATGAAGAGGAATATTTGAAAGTAGTTAAAAATTCACTATCTGTAATATCTCTGAAATACTCTAACATTAAATTAAAATAATTTTTTAGCAAAATTAAATCTTCATATAGTAATTCTGGAGAGATAAAGATCTGAATAGGATGTGTGCGATATTTTTCTTTTGTTACTACTAAACCATCTACTCCAAAAGTTTCTTGGATATCATAAATTCCTACCCTACCGTCCCAACTACCAGTGTCTAAGGTTCTTACAAATAGAGGATTATTTTTTATTTTTCTGTAAAGCTTTTCGTTGACAAAATAAGTTTTAAATTTAAAGTACCCATTATGATAGCTATTTACATCTAATAATTTTACTTCGTTATAACCTTTATTTTTTTCAACCTCCTCTAGTGTTAAATAGAATTTAATTTTTAAAGGTGAAGATGTTTTAAAATAATTAACAAATTCATCAAATTCTCCACCGGCACGATAGAAATTTTTTGGAGAAAGGATATATTGTTTTTCTATGCTTTTGTTGTTGATCTTTAAAGCCTTAAAAATAACTGGAGAATTTGATGGTGTTTTTTTTCTGTTGAAAAAGCATATACATACATTAGTGCCAGTAAATTCAAATATCTTTTTTTCAAATATTATAGATTTTTTAATATCATAAAAAGGTAAAAAATCTTTTCTAATTTTATTTGATACAGAAAATCCAAAAAGAAAGTTAGTTGGAATTATATATATCATTTTTTCAATATTATGTCTTAAATCATTTATAAGAGCAATTTGGTATAAATCTTGATAACCTTCATTTTCTTCTGTGAAGTATTTCAAATTTCTTTCAAAATTTTTTACAATATGTCCTATATATAGATATGGTGGATTTGTAATATGATAAGGTGGTTTTCTAAGAAAACTTAACTCTGGATAATTTTGTAAGGTATCTCTTACTTGAATATTTTGTTTTGCAATTTCATAAGGAATTCCATAGGTTTTTGCATGGCTGATACATTTTTCAACCATTTCCTTTTGGATATCAAAAAGTAGAATGTGTTCTTTAAAAAATTTTATTCTTTTTTGTTTTGGGATATATTCTAATATTGGTAAAATTAAATTTCCTTCACCTGCAAATAGATCTATCCAAGTATAATTATAAAGTAAATTTTTTATTTCAGGGAAAATATATTTTTTAAAAATATCAACAGAAGTAAGATGTGCACCAAGTTCTCTTCGTTTAGTTTCAGATGAGATAGTTTGAGATACTCCAATATCTTTTACAATACCATAGTTTTTTCCAACTTTATAGTTTATCTCAGGATTGATTTTCATCCTACAATTATTAGCGGTTTTCAAATTTTTAAGTGTTTATGAAGAGGTCTGGTCGGGGGTGGCGGATTTGAACCGCCGACCTCACGGTCCCAAGCCGTGCGCTCTAATCCAACTGAGCTAACCCCCGGAATTTTAAGAACTATTCTTATTTCTAAATATCTTTTCAATCTGCAATGGTTTGACTTAAACTATAAACAATGAACGATGAACAATGAATATTTATGTCCCTACAGATAAACTACATTATCTACCATCTACATCTTATCTACACATTCACTTATAATTTTTAGCATTTGATTATGAATTTTACCATTTGAGGCAACTATTGTTTTCCCAAATAAGTAATTATCACTTCCATAATAATCTGTGATTTTTCCTCCAGCTTCTTTAACTATTAATGAACCAGCTGCTACATCCCATATTTTTAAATTTTCTTCCCAAAAGCCTTCAAAAATTCCTTCTGCGACCATACATAAATCTAACGCTGCAGAACCTAATCTTCTTACTGCCTGAGCTTTAGTAGCAAATTTATTAAATAATTTAAATACTCTTTTAGGATTTTTATATGTATAATATGGAAAACCCGTTACTAATAAAGAATTATATAAATTTTTTATTTTAGAAACAAGTATTTTTTTGTTATTTTTGTATGCCCCGGTTCCTTTCTTTGCATAATATAAATCTTTAGTTATAGGATTATAAACCATTCCCTCCTTAATTTCTTTATTTTCTATTATTCCAATAGAAATACAAAATATAGGCAGTTTATGTGTAAAATTTACAGTGCCATCAAGAGGGTCAATTATCCAGTATCTCGTGTGCGGATTTATCTCCTCTTTTATTGTAGGACAGCTTTCTTCACATATAATTTTATCGTTAGGAAATTTTTTAGAAATAAATTCTTTTATTATTTCTTCGGATTCTTTGTCAGCTTTTGTAACCGGATTATTTTTTGATTTAAAATTTACTTCAATATTTAATGAGTAAAAATATTTTTCTAAAATCTTAGATGCTTTTTTTATTATCTTTATCAAAATTTCTTTCATTTAAAATAAACCTACTATTTTATAATATAATTTCTTTAATGGAGAAAGATTATTTATTTTTTCTTCTATTTTTTTGTCTATTAAAATTATAAAAAAATTTTCTAATTTTCCATCTTTAATAATTCGTATATATGTTTGCCTTACACTTTCATCTTCCCAAATATAGTATTCTTTAAAAATGTTATTCTGTTTTTCTGAGTAAGTATTATTTGGCATTCCATAGTTGATAACTGCTTGATTATATATACTTTCCAAATCAGTTTCATTTAAAAAATTTTCACTATATATGAGAATTATTCTAAAAACTTTAGAGTTAAAAAATGATATCAAAGTTCTTATTTCTGAGTTATCAGTATAAATAACCTCATAAGTTTTTGAAATGTTATCATAAGAAGCTATTTTTTTTATCTGATATTTTTGTTTTAAATTTTTATAATTCTGGCCTAAATAAATGTCTATTAAACCTTTTGGTAGTTCTGAAGATAACCCTAATGATATATATAAAAGAGCGATAC
>JANXEB010000123.1 GCA_025058985.1 Candidatus Aenigmatarchaeota archaeon | reverse complement strand
CTACCTCCTTAAAGTCAAAAGTCAAAACCACTCAAGTGGATCGTGTGGTTTACCTCCTATTCTAAGTTCAAAATACAAAACATCACTTACATTACCAATTATGCTACCTTTTTTTAGATTCATATTTTCACTTACAGTTATTGTATCTAACCCTGCATAAATGCTTATTAAATCAAAGCTATGTTCAACTATTACCATATTACCATAATCTCTAAACTTCCCAGCATATATAACAACACCATCATATATACTTTTAACATGATTTTCATTAGGTTTTATTCTTATTCCTGGATTAAAAATGTATACATCAAGAGTTTCGTGCTTTTTTCTTCCGAATCTTTCAATTACTGTTCCATTTACAGGCATTATAAATTTTCCTTTAAGTGAAGCAATTTCATCTCTTATGCCTTCATACTTTCTTTTAAGTTTTAATTTAGTAATTAAATCATCAAGCTCTTTTTTTCTATTTTCAAGTTCTTTAAGCTCCATCTCAATTGCAACTTCCATTGCAAGTTTATTTTTTAGGAGGTTACTTCTTTCTTCTTTTATTTTCTTTAATTCTTTTTCTTCGGCATGCAAGTCAAGTAGTGTTTTGTCGAGCTCAAATTTAAGTTTTTTAAGTTCTTCCATTTCTATTTGTAGTGTATTTAAAGTACTGGCAATCTCCAATAGTTTTTCTTTTTGTGTTTTAGCAGCTGATATTATAAGTGCATCGATCATTGCATCTTTGTATGTTAGGGCAGTAAATGTTCCATATATTGCAAGTTTTTTATATTTAAGTTTTTCATCGTCGAGTGTTTGTTCTACTCCGTGTATTTTTGTGTTTACTAATTTTATTTTTTTAAAAATTTCGCTAATTTTTAAGTTTAAATTTTTTATTGCTTTTTCTTTCTCTTTTACTTTTTTATCAAGTTTTTTAAGTTCATCTTGAATTTTCGTTTTTTCAAGTTTTATTCTTCTTTGGATATTTTTTTTCTCTTGGATTTCTTTCATAATTTTTTTTAGCTCTTCCTGTGTTTTTTGTATTTTGTCAGCAAATAAAAAACTGCTTATAATTATTATAAATACTTTTTTTCCCAGTATGTTAAGCTCCATAAAAATATAGTAATTGAAAATACAATAGGTAACGATATAATAGGAAATGTAATTCCAAATTTTACAGCACCAATGCAAGCAGGAACACTCCAGCCACTAAAACAACTTACTAAAAAGTTATATAAAGCTTCAGGTTTAATTATTATTGCAATAACACACAGTATTAAACTTAAAAAAACTAAAGCTGAAAAATAAGTGTTCATTTTTTTAATTATAGATTTAAGTTTTATAGTTTCTTCATACTTTACATTGTTGTATCCTAAATATAAGAATAATCTGCTGTCTTCAAGAGTCTTTTGTAAATTTTCTAAGTCTTTAAAATGTGTCGAAATTTTAAATATGGAAGGCATGTATGACCTATCAAAGAACACACTTTCGTAGAAGTTTAGTTTTTTTAAAACTTCAATTATTTCTTCTTCTTTTACTTCAGCATAAATATATGTCTTTGAATCAAGAAATGCTCTAATTTTTTCAATGTGTTTGTTTTCTTTTGGAAGGGCAATTAATTCAATATGTGGTGAAAAGTTTTTTTTAACTTCAGTATATAAAGAAAAAAATAAAAAAAACAGTGTTGTAGTTTTTGCTGCTATTATAAAAATTAATATTTCTTTTTTGAATTCTTTTAAAAAATCAAACATTTAATATTTTACAAAGCTCAGCTGCGAGGCTTGTTTTAAATTCTTGTATGTTGTATTTTTTAAATTCTTTAACAAGGTGTATAGTTTTTTTAGAATTCACGGGAATTACTTCTTTGTTGAAATACAATCCAATAAGTGCTACATGAAATCTTTCTGTAATTATTTTTTTAGATTTTGCAAGAAATTCAATTGCATCGTCAACTGAGTTCCATATGTATGTTTTTTTGCCACTTATATCTTCTTTTTTGTTTGCAAGAAAATAAATATAGTCTTCACTATTAGTATAAACTTTATTTTTAACCGAAATAACATCGTATGTGTTTTCCACCGGTTTAAATTTAGAAATGTATAATAGAGATATATCTGGTTGTGAAAATCTACTAAATTTTAAGTAGGATAATTTAAGTATTAAATTAAATAAAGCTTTTGAAAATGCATTATTGATTTCTAATGATTCATAACTTAGTAAGATGCATTTTGTTCCGCAAATCCAAGCTATGAAGAATATAGATGAGTAGAATAAAAAGCTTAAAAAAGAGGTTTTGTCTTGAAAAACTCCTCCGGCAAATATTATACACTTTGAGTTAATTAATTTTAAAACGTTAAGTTTTCTATTTTCCATAAAACTGTACTTAAATTTGTTTTCTTCAAAAAACTCACTTAGTGCTTTCTTTATTAATTCATCTCCAAAGTTTTGAAAACCAAAGTATCCTACAACATATACTTCACTTTTTTTATTGAAGTATATTTTTTTCAATATGATTCCAGTTAAAAATCCAAATAAAATTCCGTATAAAACTCTAAGTATACTAATTGAAATTGGAGTGTGAACATGGAAGAATGTGTTTAAAATTGATAGCTGTGAAAGAAGACCTATAGATATTAAGTACTCAGCTGCGTTTATTTTATTTTTTAGCATGTATATACCTAATAAAAATATTGGTTGAGTTATTAATTCTTTAAACCTTGGGCGTGCAATGAGAATTTCTTCTAAAATATTTCTTATTTTTAGCTCAATTTTAGGTGCATATTCAAATGTCAACCTATATGTTCCAATTATATATAGCAAAACTAAAATTGTAAATATAGTCCAATTTATTTTGAAGTCTTTATATATCACTAAAAAGGCAAATATATATATTGCAGGTACATAAAAGCATAGTTTTACAAAGTGGGGTTTTTGGAAACCATTCATAGTAAAATCGTTGGAGATCATAGCTGTAATAAAAAATCCTATAGCAAATGTTAATGTATTTGCTTTTAAAAAACTTATATTGCCGTCAAGGCACTTTGTATAAATATATATTATGTATAATATTAAAACTGTAGCAGCTATAATGTTTTTTAAATAAAAAAATTTATCATTTTTTAGTGTTTCTGGTTTTATGAATCCAGGAGTTATTTTATTATCATTCATAAATTTTTTAAGTTTTTGAAAAAATTCAAGAATATCATCTTTTTTTAGTGTTCTGTCAAATTCAATATAGAAGAATCTTATGCCTCTTTCTATGTATGCTCTTTTTATTCTCGAGACATCCGGTTTAAAATCATAAGAAGCAATCATATGTGCTCTAATTATGTTTTTAAACTTAAACATTTTAGCTTCAAATTTATAGAATTCAAAAACTGGATATATTGCTTCTCCAAGGTCAACAGGTTCAATTGTTCCATAGAATAGATATCCACTAGCTTTTATTTTCTTTTCTTTATAAATAAGATAGCTTCTTTCATGAATTACAGTTTCATTTTCATAAAAAGCAACTGAATATTTAAAATCGGGGGTGATATTATAAAACTCTAAATCAGAGTTTTTGAATACAAATTCAACAGTTTTTCCCTTTCTTAGGTCGTAGGATATTTTTTTTATTAACCCGCTTGCGGTTAAAATTATAAAGATTACTAAGAATAGGAATTTATGTAATTTAATGAGCTATTTCTTTGTATAGTTCTATTGTTTTTTTTGCTATGTTATCCCATGAAAATTTTTCTACAACTCTGTTTCTACCGTTTTCTCCCATTTTTCTTGCAAGCTCTGGATTTTCTAATATTATATTTACCATTTTTGCAAGCTCCATTGGTTTTTGTGGTTCAACATAAAAGCCAGTTTCACCATCTACAATTATTTCTTTTATACCACCAACATAAGATGCAACAACAGGAGTTTTGCAAGCCATGGCTTCAAGATTTATTATTCCAAAAGGTTCATATATTGAAGGGCATACAAAAACACTTGCATTTGAATAAAATTCAATAGTTTCTTCTTCCGTTAACATCTTACCGATAAATTTTACATTCTTTATACTTTCTGATTTATTTTTTATCTCTTCAAAATACTCTTTTGTATCTGCCCCAGCTGTGACGATGACAACGGTTGCATTTATAAACTTTGCTGCTTCTAATAAAGTCTCTATTCCCTTTTGTTTAGTGGTTCTCCCCACAAATAGCACATATTTCCCATTCACTCCATATTTTTCTAATGCCTTTTTTGTAGTAACTTTTTTCCATTTTTCAATATCTACTCCATTGTGTATAACCACTACTTTTTTTTCTTCTATATTAAAGTGTTTTAATATGTCGTTTTTCATTTCTTGCGATACTGCTATTACTCGATCTGCGTTTTCAATTACATTTTTTTCTACCCACAAGCTCAAGTTATATCCTCTTCCTATTTGATCCGCCTTCCAAGGTCTTAAAGGTTCTAATGAATGGCATGTTACAACTAAAGGTACGTTATAAAGCATTTTTATCAAAAAACCTGGAAATGAGGCATACCACGTGTGTGTATGTACTACACTGCAATTAGGGTTTTCATTTGAAATCATTAAGCCTGTTGAAAGAACTCTTAATACAGATGAGTGTTTTTCAAGTTCAGCTATTTCTTTCCATTCACCGTAGCCTTTTATTTTAAGGTTTTTTGTTTCAAAGTTTTGGTCTCCAAAACATCTTACTTCTACATCTATATATTTTGATATATGTTCTGATAGATTTTTTATATGTACACCAGCCCCGCCATAAATATAAGGTGGATATTCCTTTGTAATATATAAAACTT
>JANXEB010000108.1 GCA_025058985.1 Candidatus Aenigmatarchaeota archaeon | reverse complement strand
ACCAATCAATAATTTCAAAAGTTTTTTTCTCTACTTGAGAAGTTGTTCTTAAAGTAAAAGTAGTGAAAAAAGCAGCTATTATTCCAGCTACAACAATTGTAAAAACAATTAAAAAAATAGCAGCTATTAAAGGAGAAATAGATTTTTTCATAAATAAATATTTAATTTTTTTATAATAAATCTATAGTAGCTAATCTTTTTAGTGCTTCTACTTTTTCTTTTTTCTCTATTTCACAAGCTTCTATTATTTCTTTTAGAGTTTTAATACTTTCTTCATAAGTTTTTCTATCTATAGGGTATGGTATTCCATCTTTTCCACCATGTGCAAAAGTATAAGTAACCGGATCTACCCAACTAGCGTCTTTTCCATAAACAAGCTTAGCTATTAAAGCCAAGGCTCTAACTGTTTTTGGTCCTACTCCTCTAAATGCTAATATTTCCTCGTAATTTTTTGGTTTGAATTCACTTAATTCTAAAAATTTTTTATAAAAACTATGTGAAAATGGCATTTTTAAGTATTTTATATTTTTTTCATTTACTATATCAACACATGCTTTCCTAGCTTCTTCGCTTTCCTTAGCAACCATATTTAGAACATTTTTTTCTTTATAACCAATAATTGCTAAATGTGGTTCTTCAACAAAACTTTTAACTTTTTCATCAATCCAATGATATCTTCTTGCCAATCTTTTTTCTTCGTTCATTCCTTGTTGAATAACAGCCCATTTCCCATTTTCTAAAACAAAAAAAGAGTGATGATATAATTTGTAACCAGCTTGAATAGCACAATTATCAACTTTTGCAACCATTTTACTAGCATATTTTAGTTCTTCTATTTTTTTATCGGAAAAGTTATATTTTTCACCAACTACTAAAAGCTCTTCAGGAACTTTTAGTGCAAAAGTTCCTTTACCACCAAGAACTTTTACACCAACTTCAACTTCTTCAAAAGCTTTTTTTAATGCTGAAGTTAAAGTTGTTGAAGTTCCACTAGAATGCCAATCGAAACCAACAACACAAGCAAAACATTGAAAAAAGAAGGGATTTGTTATTCTTCTCAAATATTCTTCTTTACCATATTCTTCTATTATTAAAATAGAAATTTCTTTTGACAATTTAACCATTTTTTCAAATAACCATTTTGGACATTTTCCGTAATGTAAAGGTAATTCGGCTATTCCAACTTTCATTTTTAAAACTACAATTATTTTATGGACAATAGTATTATTATACTCGAAGCCTTAGCTAGGATAAGAATATCATTTTTAGTATCGTTTTTTACTTGGATATATTATCTTGAATATTTATTCATAGCTGCTTTACTTCTTTTAATTTACCTACAGAAAAAAAATGAAAAAGTTATTTTGACAAAATTATTTTTTTTAGTTTTTGGTTTTGTATTAGTTTACTCTATAAAATATATTACAAAAGTACCAAGACCTTATATCGCAGCTTTAGAAAAGAGTGATTTTTCTTTTCCTTCAAATCATTTATTCATTTCGGGTTTTTCTTTAGCTCTTTTACCATCTTATAGTTTATTAAGATATTTTTCGTTTTTCTACTTTTTCTTCTTAGTACCAATATCTATATTATATCTTGGTTTACACTATTTGTCAGATATGTTAGCAGGTCTTTTACTTGGTTTATTTTTTTCTTTTCTATCCGATTTTGTCGAAAAGATTTTTTATAGAAGAGCTTATAGAAAAAAACAATAAAGCTAAACCAGCTTTATTAATCAATGGAAAGAAAGAAATAATAACTGCTATTAAAATAATATGTAGTGAAAACTTTTTAATCAAACTTTCTTTTAATCTTAGAATTAAATAAACAATTGACGAAATTATTATTACCAAATCAAAAACTACTGGAGCTAAACCAAACTCTTCATTCATGATTCTTAAAAAAGATATAAAAGCTAAAAAAATCAAAACTTCCTTGTATAAATCAAACTTCTTTGCAATTAATGGAATTGAAAATAGTATAATTATGGAGATTAAAAATATATGGAACAAATTTCCAAAAACAAATTCTTGTTTTAAGTATTTTACTTCTGAGTTTAAAACATTACTTTTTCCACAAACTTCAACAATTTTTGCTCTTTCTTCAACAATTTTTTTGTTAACATCGCTTATTACAAACAAAAGCTCTTTTACATTTGGTCTTATTACACTACTTATTTCCACGTTTCCAAAAGTTTCATTATCAATAGTATAAACAAAGCTTCCCCTTATTACATTATTAAGATCTATTTCAAAATTTTCTAAGATGGAAGAAAGTCTTTTGTCCAAGTCTTTAATGTTTTCCACAATAATTCCAACTATTAAGTACCTTCTATTTATTTTATCATGTATTGCTGTTTTGGAAGTTAAGTTTATTGATTTTATTTCACTCGAGTTTAAAAGCAGGAATTTTAGTTTATCATATTCAAAAAAATAATCTGTGTAATTTTTTATTGAGAAATTTCCTATAGGAGCATCTCTTTCTAAGTATATTTTTATTTCACACTTTCTAAAAAAATAGTCTTTTGGCTTTTCCGGACTTTCTACTATTAAATTGTTATCTTCTAGTTCTGCTCTATAATAAATATTTTTGCTTTTTAATCTATTTTCTATTATTGTAAAATCACTTTCATTTATTCTGTAGTAAAATTTTTTGCCGATAAAATCTATGGAAAAAATAGGAGGTTTTATAATAATTAGTAAAAAAAGTGCTACATATATTCCAAAAACTGCAATTTTATTAATTTTCATAAATTATTCTTTTATGGAGAAATTATTTAAAGCATTTATAATAGCTATCGTTTTAGCTTCTATAATATATATAGCAATATGGGTAAGGTTAGAAACCTTAGATTCTAAAATGGTTTTAAATTATGATCCTTGGTGGTTTTATAGATATGCTAAAGATATCTCGGAGAATAACTTCAAGCTACCAAAATGGGATTATTTAAGTTATTATCCACCAGGAAGACCAGTTACTATTTTTTCTGGCTGGAGCTATACGATAGCTCTTCTTTCTAAACTTTTAAATCTAGATTTAATAACTACTGCAAAAATATCACCATTGATAATGGTTGCCTCATCTGGTATTGTTGCTTATATTTTGGCATATAAAATAACAAACAACTGGATAGCTTCTTTTTTTGCTCCAATATTTGTCCTTCTTTCACCACCTTTTTTAAGTGTATCTGTTGCTGGTTACAACGATACAGATGCTCCAGTAGTTTTCTATTTTCTCCTTTCCGTTTTATTTTCTTTGCTTGCTATAGAAAAAAAGAAGATACATTTTTATGTACTAGCAGTTTTAGCAAATTTATTGTTTATTTTAAATTGGGGAGGTGGCTGGATTACTTTAATACTATTTTTTCTCTTAATACCATTTTTAGTAGTTTATAGATTGATTGAAGAATATATTATAACTAGAAAAATCAACTTGTTAGAAATAACTAAAAACAACTTAGCTCCAACGATATTACCATTTTTCATAATTTTTTTAGCAACTAATATAATTGGTCAACTAATTGGTTTAAACAATATGTTTGTTTCATTTTTTGGTGGTTTAGCTTTCGCAGCTTTATCTAGTTATATCATATCTTTTGTAGTCGCTTTTTCTATGTTTTTAGTAGTATTTTTTTCTTTGTTTGCAATAACTAGTAAACATAAAATTTCTATTGTAGGTGGTTTTGTTTCTTTTGTTTTCATAGTTTTTCTCCTCCATTATTATAATATTCCAACAAAACCTTTAATAGTTAACATTTCAGTAGCAGAATTACAACCATTAACTACTATTCGTGAAATAATGGGTAGAGTGGAAGCATATCAGGTTCTATTAACTTTTTCTTTAATCCCATTAGTTATATTAGCTACTATTCTTGGAAGAATGAGTAGAGTGGAAGCATATCAGGTTCTATTAACTTTTTCTTTAATCCCATTAGTTATAACAAAGCTTTTAATGAAAAAAAGATCGAGCTATTTAGAAATTTTTTTGATTCTATGGTCTATTTTTATGATAGTATTAATAACAAGGGGTGTAAGGTTCTCTTTGCTTTTTCTAATATCATCTTCTATAGCTTCAACCTATGTTATATCGAATATACTAAATTATTTATCTAAAAGAACTTTTGCTTACATTGTTGTTTTATCCTTTTTCTCACTTTTAGCGTTTAATACCATAAACTATTCCATAGGTTTTAGATTTGCATCTCGTGGAATGGAAATTAGTGATAATTGGTTCGAAATGTTGGACTGGTTAAAAAATAATGCTGATAAAGATGCATTAATTGCAA
>JANXEB010000104.1 GCA_025058985.1 Candidatus Aenigmatarchaeota archaeon | reverse complement strand
AATCTATCACTCTATAGATTCTTTGTATGTTGTTAAAAACCATTTTTAATATTCTCGACGTCAGGTGTATATACGGCACTTCATTACACATCCACACACAAGGTTTATCTACAGAATTCATTATCCAAGTAGCTGGGAAATTATGAACGTTAATTATATCGAAGTCTTTTGTTATTCTTCGGAAGTTATAAGATAGTAATAAGGGAGGATATATTAAATATCTATATTTTTCCGCTCCTAATGGACGGATACACTATCATACTAACATTATTTTTCATTTCTAAGAACGATTGTGCTATCTTGGACGAAAAAGTCAATATACTGCATTCTATACTCATTTTTCTAAGTTCTCGGCATAAATTCAATGCCTGTTTTTCAGCACCTCGAGGTTCACTGAAGGATGGATGGACTAATAGAATCCTCATAATTAAATATTTTTGCTTGGATAAAAGTAACTAAAGTAAAGATGGTTTATAATACTTGGTGACTGTTCTACAGATAGTACAGTTGATTTGATTAATAGATATGTAAAAAACACAAATGAATCAAACTGTATATATTAAATAACTCAACAAGAGAAGAGATTTTGGTGTAATATAATAGCTTTTACAGATTGTGATTGTCTTTTGTCTTTTAGATAAAAATTGGCTAAGAGAAATAGTTAAATCTTTGAAGAACAAAAAGATTTATATGGTAGTATGAGTTTATAAGCCCTATTGGAAAAATTCTTTCTAAAAAAATTCCAGAAAAAAGCTATGTAGAAATTCTCCTCCGTATCTTGTTTAAAACATAAGATTAAGAATTTTGCTGTTTATGGACTATGTGAAGAAAGAAAAGGCGAATAATACCACTATGCTAAGAGGAAATGAATTAATTGATCGATTTAGTACTTTTGTTAAAAGAGATGGAGTATGGAGATTTTGAAGTTTCATTCCTCAGAAATCTTCGGACTATTTTTAATTAAAAACAGCGCAGAGAGATTCGATCGGACAAATGTTTTCTCTTCAAGGTTTTCGCAAATCAAACTATATTCGAAGAATTTATTGATGTGTTCGACTTAGGATATTTGAAAAGTTTTGATACTATAGGTTATTTTATAGTTACGATCAAAACCAAAATGTAATATTATATGATTTATACAAAACCTACAATTACTAGAGACAGTGGATATAGAAAAATTTTACTATGAGATGGAGATATATTAATTAAATCTTTACGTAAATGATCTAAAACAATTTATATAAATATTAACGAATGACGAATATCTGAGAAAATGTTTTGGTAGGAATGCTAGAAAAATGGCTATTAAAACTTTTGAAAATAAAATTATTTGTAAGCTAATTTATTCTTGAATTTAGTTTTATAGTTTTTTATTAAGTTAGTAATCGTTGTGTTTTAGTGGTTTTTACACTTTTAAAAAAATGTAATAATTTTATTTATGAAAGTTTATTTGAAGTTTCCTTGGAAGTTTGTAGACTCTCGTTACTATAGTAATTTAGTTAATTTTCCCCCTAAAGATATAATTTTTTTCGGAATCTGTAAAAAATATGATAAACTGTTAACTTCACAAGGAAAGCTTTATTTTTATAATAAGTTTAAGTCAATAATTAGAAATTTTGCTAAAGTCGGTTTTTTACCGAATATAACATTTTCTCTAAGAAAAGATATAGATTTAGTACATTGTGCGCGTTGTCTATTGCTAAATAAGTTTCCATGGGTAGTGGATGTAGAACATTACTGGAATTTTTCAATATCTGATAAAATTTCTTTTTCTAGGCTAGGAAAGTATTTAATAACAAAACTTCTGAGAAGAGAATATTGTAAAAAAATTTTACCTTGGACAAATGCTGCAAGGAATTCTATAGAAGAAGTTGTTGATGATAGCTTGATTAAGAATAAAACCGAGGTTATTTATCCAGCTATTCCAGTAGGTAAACTGAAAACCAAGAATTCTAGAAATTTAAACTTACTCTTCGTAGGAAGATATTTCTTTCAAAAGGGCGGTCTATTTGCTTTAGAAGTATTTAGAAGACTAAAAGAAAAATATGACATAAAATGTACCTTGGTATCTTTAACTATACCTTATAATATAGAGAAAAAATATGAGAATGTGGCCACTATATATAAAAGCGTTTCTGAATATTTTCTATTTAATAAAATATATCCATCTTCACATATATTTATCTATCCAGGATTTTCAGACACTTTTGGTTTTGCTTTGTTAGAGGCCATGTCTTTTAAAATTCCTATAGTTACTGTAGATGCTTTTGCAAGGAAAGAAATAGTTGAAGATAATAGAAATGGATTTGTTATAGAAATGAATGGAGAAATAAATATATATAAAATTGGTAAAAAGGAAGAGGAATTAATTGAGAAAATGGTTGAGAAGGCTTCTTTACTTATAGAAAATTCTAGTATAAGAAAAAGAATGGGAAGATTTGGAAGAAAATTAGTAGAAAGTGGTAAGTTTTCTATTAAGGAAAGAAATAAGAAACTGAGAAAAGTATATGAAGAAGCAATTAGATGTTAGTTGTAGTTAATTGTATTCTTTACAATCTTACAAGAATTTTTAAACTTTCGTATTCTAAATCTTTAACTTTATATTTTTTTAATTCCTCTCCCGACTGGATATTTTCATCCTTTCGTATATTTCAATCCCACTATAATATGGTTTAACAAGATTATCTTTGCAGCACTTTGCTTTCCTCAAAAACATTGTTACTTCAATTCATTGTGAGACTTTTTCAATAGGAAGTTTATGGATATGGGAAATGTAACTTTATACTTATAAAAAGGAAATGAGATATTGATGTTGAACACAACTTACTAGAAAGATTTAAGTTTCCATAGTTTAAATCCAAATTTCTGCAAATGTTTTGGCGTAAATCACTTTATTTTATTTTTCATGTAACAACTGTTTATTGTTGCTTATGAAAAATTAAAAAAAGTTAAATTAACTCTGTAAAATTTTTCCACTATAGTACTATAAATAATAGTTTAGTCTGTTTCATCTTCGATTTAACAAAGTTAAACATATGTTGGATAAAAAATTTAAACTTTTGTTTCACTAATCTCTATATGAAAGCATCTCTAATATCTAGGGCAATAATTCAATCATTGTTCTTGTTTTTATTTAGTTATATTTTCTTCAGTATTTCTTTTGCTAGTTGGTGGAACATGGAATGGTTAAATAGAATGGAGATTGAGATAGAAAATAAAGCTATATATAATTTATATGATTTTCCCGTGAATATTAATTTAACTTTTGAAAATGAAATGAAGAATGATTTTAGTGACTTAAGGTTCTTGTTCTTAAACACTAGTACTGGAGAAGAGGTTGAAATTCCTTATGGTATTGAAAATAAAGTTAATGGTAAATGGGCCAGTGTTTGGTTTAAAATACCATTTGTACAAGCTAAAAATATTTCTAAAGTTTATGTATATTATGGAAATCCGTATGCTAATTCATCTAGTAATCTAACTGAAGTTTGTCCGGGAGGTGTTTGGAATGATTTGGAAGATAAAAGAAGATGTTGGGTATATTATGAACCATTCATAGATGATGTTTTCGTATTTGGATGGAGTAGAAGTGAAGCTTCGCCTTATGTTTTTGTAGATACGTTAGAGGAAGTTTTGAGAGTAACGAGCCATTCAGTTTGTCACAAATGGAATGATTGGGCGCAATATGATAGAGGTTATAATATCGTTAACTTAACTGATAGTATGGATGTAGCCATAGAATTCAGAACTTTTTCAAATGCTAATTGTGGTTATAATTATCATACAGGTTTTCATGGGTTTATAAATTCTAGTGGGCACCATTATTCTTTATTCATCAATTTGCCTGATAGTTCTTATGGAGTTAATTTATATAATAAATGGGGGCCACCTTTTGATAGAGGTACTCATGGAAATTGGTTGAGAGTTAGAGTTATACTCAATTCTACACATGCAATAGCTTTTTGGAATATAACAGATGGTACTAATCTAACTCTGATAAGGAGAGAAATAAATCCATATGGTTTAAAAGAGAGGGGAATAAGAGGTGTAAGATTTCAACAAGCTTGGGGCATTGATATGAAAATAGATTGGATTGGTATAAGAAAATTTGCTGAATTAGATCCTCTAGTTACTATTGGAGAAGTTGAGAAGTTGTTTAATTTTAAGATTCAACTATCTAAGCAAAGTATTTCGCTAATTCCAAGTAAGTACGAAGTAGTTAATATTTCAATAGTAAGCATAGGAGATAGTGGTGAGAAAGTTACATTAAGAACTTTATATGTTCCAAAAGGATTAGAAGTTTCATTTAATCCATCTGAATGTATTATACCCTGTGCTTCACAAATAAATGTAAAGGCACTTCAAACAGCTTCTACAGGTATATTTCCATTAGTAATAAAACTGGTTGGAGAAACTGGTTTAAGTAAAGAGATAGTTTTACACGTTTCTATTCTAAACGAAAATGAAAAAATACTATTTATAGTTAATAGTGACTGGAAGAATATTTTATCTTTAGCGCCATTAAAGAAACCGACTATAGTTACCAATAGTATAGATGAAAATATAATACATTTTATTAATTCGTTCAAACCTGTAAAAATATTTGTTGTAGGAAATGTAGTAGGTTTCTTATCTATGCCTAATGTCGAGTTAATTTCTGATTATAATGAAGTTTACTTTAGATTCTTTAATAATTCGAAAGGCGTTTATGTATGTAATGGGCATAGTAATCTTAAAGGAATGTATTTGAGAGCTAGTTTAATTGCAAGTGTTCTAAACAAACCTGTTGTTTTTGATTCGAATTATGCTGATAAAAACTATAGCTTTTGTAGTGAAAGTGTTTATCAATTAGAAGAAATTTATTTGAGTTTACTAAATAACACAAATTTTCTAATAGTTTCTAATCATAATCCTTTAGCTTCTTTAATTGCTTCTCAGAAAAATGCATTTGTTTTATTTACTAATGCTGTTAATTCAACTAAAGTTTACGAGGATATAATTCGAGTAGTTAGTAGATTAAAATCTAAGGGTTTTTATGTTTTTCATCCAACTTATGCTATAAATTCTGCTTATTTGTTATTAATGGATAGAGTTAGAAGTTTCCAGATAGGAAAGTTTTATTCAGATTCTCTTTATGGAGATTTTGATAAAAATGGTATAATTGATGTTGTTGTTGCTAGATTGCCAAATAATGATACTATAGCTTCTTTAATGATAGCAAGGTCTTTGATAGAAGATAATAAAAAAGCTTTAGTTGCTAGCGAATATCTACAATCAAACTTTCTTCTAATACTTTTAAGTGGAGGAGGCGGTATGTTGGAAGGGAGTAGCATAGCCAAGGTTTTAGAAAAGCAAAATTATGAGGTAGATAGATTAGTGGAAAGAAGAAGTAATATACAAGCTTTCTTGAAAAGTTTAAAACCACAAGAAATTTCTTTGTTTTTAACTACTTTGAAGAAAGTTAGAGATCAGTTAAGCAAATTTATTGGAAAGTTATTAACGTCTATAATATCTAATATATTAATAGTTTTAAAAGGTTTACAATTCATAGAGCAAGGATTAGAAGCTTATTTCGAATACGATTGGTCAACTTTTCCACAAAGCTTTGATATTATCATAGATGACTTAATTAATGGAGAGCTAGGAATAGATACTTTAATATCTATTTGGCCATTATCTTGGAAATCTTTAACAAAAGAGAACTTAATAGAAAGTTTGAGAGATAAGTCAATTGTTTATTATATAGGTTGGAATAATAAAACACATTGGATATTACCAACTAAATTATCAGCAGAGCAAGAAATATTAAATTATGAAACTTGGTTATCTATAGTAACTAATAATAGATATAGTGGCGAAGAAGCTTTTGGTTTTAATGATGTTCCTCTAAATAATATACGAATAGTTTTCGATAATTCGCCAAATGCAGCTCTTAGTGAAGTAATGAATGGATTTTTATTAAGAGGAGCAGCTTCTTTTATTGGCAGTTCTTCTCCAGATAAAGGCTTTTTCCCTTCTTCCACTTTCGCGAATATGTTTTTCAATAATGAAAACAATATAGGTAGAGCTTTTCTCAAAGCTTCTAATGAATTAATTCTAATTGGAAATTTGAAAGAATCTCTGCAAATGATGTTATTAGGAGATCCTTTAATTACTAAAGATCCTGAAATAAAGAGTAGTGAAGATATTAGAACATTGAATTGCAACAATAACTTATGTGTTTTAAATGTAACACTTTTGACTAAATATTCAGTTCAAAACAACACAATTATTTTCGATACAGAAAAGTATTTTACTGAAGAATTAAAACCAATAATACCACTAAGAACTTTCGAATATTTCATTTCTTCTGAAGCAACTTTTTTAAATTATTCAATTCATCTTGAAAATAAAACTTTCTATGAAATTGAAGTACCTTTTTATGTTTCACCATTCTATAATGTTACTAATTTTTCTATTGAGAGAGATTTCTACCCAAACTTTACTCACAATATTTTGTTTAATAAAACTATAGATAATAGAAGCTTTCTATTTTTAACAACTCCTTTATTATTCTACAATAGTTCTAATAAAACTGCTATGGTTGTAGAGAAAATAGTTTTATCTCTTTATTATTATTCTCCAATAGATTTTGCAATACTTTTGGAAGAAAAATATAGTTTGGGGGAAAGTATAAACATACCTATTGAAGTATTTAATCCAATAAGCGGCTATTATGATATTTTAGTAGAAGTTTTAAATCAAACTCATACTTGGTATTATAACTTTACTACAATTCTAAATGAAACTAATAATATATTTAGCTTTAATTTTACTCCAGAAGTTAGTGGAAACTATAAGGTAAGAGTTGTTTTATTTAAACACAATCCTCTTTTAGTTGGACCAAAAGAAGCTATTTTCTCAGTAGAGGAAGTTGATTCAGCTGAACAGTTTTGTGAGTTAAAAGTTATAATAAGTGAAATAATGTATAATCCAGCTGGTAGAGATAATGGTAGAGAATGGATTGAAATTTATAATAATGGAAGTTGTGAAGTAGATTTGACCAAAATTTTCTTTCTAGACAGTTCTGGTTTTCATAAGTTAGTTGTTAGTGGAAATAAAATATTATTACCAAAAAGCTATGCTATAATAACAACTAATGTAACTCAATTTAAAATTGAATATCCAAATGCCAATTGTATTGTAGTTAAATCAAGTTTTTCTTTAAGAAATACGAATGAAACTATAGGATTGGCAAATTATTCAAAACATATTTTTGAGAAAGTTTTCTATTCAAAAGAAATGGGGGCTAATGGAAATAAGAAGAGTTTAGAATTGAAGAGCGATGGTAAATGGGGAGAGAGTTTGGTAGATTTTGGTACACCATGTTATAATAATACAGAATATTATACTCCATTTGATGAAGAGGATAAAGAGAGAGGTGTTTCAAGCTCTACTTCACAATATTTGCCATTAATTCAAGAAAAGCAGCGAAATTTAACTTACGAGAATGTAACTAAGAAAGTGATTGAAGAAAATAATAGAACAATAACTGAAAAGAAAAAAGAAGAAGGAAATATAAGCAAAATAAGAGAAGAGAAAGGAGTTGAAAATAGAACAAGGCAAGTTACTACTGCTTTTGTTACTAAAACAGGAAAACTTGATTTAGATTTAGATAAAATAATTATAGGTATTCTAATTTCTATAATAGTTTTTCTTGTTTTAAAGTTTGTTATTTTTAAATAGAACTGTATGATATAAAATAAATTAGTAAAATATTGCGTTTCAAATATTAAGAGGTTTTTGAAGATTAAATATTTTAAGAGTGTTAATTCTATTGAATAGGTTTAGCGTTTTTTCAAAAAGCAGCTCGAAGTAAAAAATATATTCAATTGATTAAAGTTTTTACAAAGTTTTTGGTTTTAAACTGATTGAAAATATTGCTATCGAGTAGTTGAATCCTAAAACAGGGGTTTTATATTCTTTATGGAAATGGTTATTATTAATATCTTCTTCATAGCAATTTATTTATAAATTACTATCATTATAATAGTAATTATGTTTAAAAGAGAGTTAGTTGAAAACTTTTTTGAGAAAGAAGTTAAATTCCTAGGAATAGAAAGAGAGATAAAAATAGACGAATCTATTAACAAAATAATTTCTATAATTGGTCCTAGAAGATCAGGAAAGACTTTTTACTTTTTCTATTTGTTTGAAAAATTAAAAAATCCATTGTATATAGATTTTGAAAATATAGCTTTTAGAAACTTAACTATAGAAGAGTTTTTCGAGATAATCAAAATTTTTACAGAATTGAAATATAAACCAATTACTTTACTTTTAGATGAGATACAATGTTTAAAAGAATGGCAGGTTCTAGTAAGATCTTTACATGACTTAAACTATAAAGTATTTATAACAGGATCATCATCAAAACTATTAAGTAAAGAAATTGCAACACAATTAAGAGGAAGAGTTTTTTCTTATTTACTTCTTCCATTTTCTTTTAGAGAGTTTTTGAAAGTAAAAAATGTTGAAATTAATATAAAAACTTTTGAAGGAAGAGGAGAGATTATAAAGTTTTTGAAAGAATATTTGACTTTTGGCGGTTATCCAGAGGTTGTAATTTCTTATAGTAATAAAGAAAAAATTTTAAAAGAATATTTTGATGAAATTTTTTTAAAAGATTTTGTGGAAAGGCATAGGATAAAAAATATGGAGTTTGGTAGGTTTTTATTCGAATTTTGCTTCCAAAATTTTTCATCTTTGTTGAGTATTAAAAAAATAAAAAATTATTTTGGTAAAAACATTTCTGAGAAAACTCTTTATGATTATGTTAATAAGCTTCAGGATACATTAGCTGTTTTTTTCTTAGAGAAATATGGAAAAACAATTTATCTTAGAAAATCTTGGCCAAGAAAAGTTTATGTTGCAGATATAGGAATTTCAAATATTTTGTTATTTTCAGAAGATTGGGGAAGAAGAATGGAAAACACTGTTTTTTTAGAATTATTGAGAAGAACAAACGAAAATCCATTACTTCAAATATACTTTTTTAAAACAAATAGTGATGAAGTAGATTTTGTTATAAAAGAAGGTTTAAAAATTAAACAATTAATTCAAGTTACTTATTCTTCAGGTAAAGATGAAATAGAAAGAAGAGAAATAAAAGCTT
>JANXEB010000097.1 GCA_025058985.1 Candidatus Aenigmatarchaeota archaeon | reverse complement strand
TTTATTTCTTCAACTATATTTTTAGTAAGTGCAAAATATTTATCATAAAATTCTTTATCCAATGAAGCTTTTACATAGATAGTAAAACAATCTATATATTTAGAATAGTTTCTCAGTATTTCATAACTCATAAAACCATTTGATACTAAAACAGTTTTAATTAAGTATCTGGAAGCTAATCTAGCTATAGGGTAAGCATAATCTATAGATAGAGAAGATTCAATATAATCGAAAACTATTGATCTACAATTATTTTTATGGGCATCTTTAACAATTTTTTCATAGCTTATTTTTTTTGTTTTAGTTGCTTTTGGCAAGTATTTTTGACCAACTACCCATTCTTTATTCAAAATTGGTATTAGGTTTTTTGTTGCTGTAGTTAGGGATAGAACTTTTGTTGCTGGAAGGAAATGAAATAATGGAATTTCTTCTACATTTTTTACGTTAATGCCAGCAACGTTTCCGTATATCAAAGAGTATATTTTTTCATTTTTTTTCACTCTAGTTTTACAATAGCCCAAATTATTTTTACTAAAATCACAATGTTTTAAACAAGCTCTGCAAGTTATTTTTTTCCTTTTTTTGTCCCAAAGTAGAGCAAGGTGCATAAAATTTATATTAAAAAAATTTTATAAGTAAGAAGCCCCTGTAGCTTAGTGGCAAAGCGGCTGCCTCGTAAGCAGTTGACGGGGGTTCGATTCCCCCCAGGGGCTTTATACGGTTGAATATTATGGATTTTGTTTTAAATTATTTAAATATATCCATACTAAAATATCTTTCCCCACCATCTGGCAATATGACAACTATATTTTTCCCACTCCCTAATTCCTTTGCTTTATCGACCGCAACACACATAGCTGCTCCCGAAGATATTCCTACAAAAATACCTTCTTCTCTAGCGATTCTTCTACTCATTTCTATGGCATCTCTTAAACTAACGTCAACAATTTCATCAATTATAGAAGTATCGAAGATAGGTGGTTTATACTCTTCTAAGTTTATCAGCCCAGGAATATTTTCTCCTTTCAATGGTTCTACAGCAATTATCTTTATTTTTTTATTAAATTCTTTTAATCTTCTTCCGACCCCAACTATTGTTCCAGTCGTTCCTATAGTAGCTACCAACATATCTACTTTTCCTTCTGTTTGTTCTATAATCTCTTTTCCAGTCGTTTCATAATGACACTGGGGGTTGTATTGACTACTAAATTGACCTAGCAATAAATATTTTTCTGGACTTTCTTCTACTATTTTCTTAGCTAACTCAATAGCTTCTATTTCATCTTTGGTAAAAATTATATCGGAACCCAAGGCCTTTATCATTATTTTTCTCTCTTCACTAGCATTTTCTGGCATTATTATTAAGGTTTTGTAGCCTTTTACTGCCGCTATAAGAGCTAATGCTATACCAGTATTACCAGATGTAGCTTCAACTATTATCTTATCTTTAGTAATTTTTCCTTCTTTTTCTAATTTTTCTATTATAAATTTTACTATTCTGTCCTTAACTGAACCACCTACATTAAATTTTTCTAACTTTGCAAAAATATTTGCATCATTCTTACTAGTTAGTTTTTTTATTTTTACCATTGGCGTATTTCCTATTAAATCTATTATGCTATCAACAACTTTCATAAATAAATATCGTAAAAAAGCTTAAAGAAATATCATTCTATGTCAATCGTTTCTAAAAATTTTTATTTATACTTCTATTATTTTTATTCCCTCTTTTCTTATTTCAAAAGGATGAATGTAAACGGAGTGATTAGTTCTTCTCATTTTTCTTATAGTTAAAGTTCTTTTGAATTCTTCGGCAACTGGAACAAAATCTAACTTTATTACAGCATCTACTAAAAATTCTATTATACCACTTTCACTCAAAGCTTCAGAATCTTCTTTTATAGTTCCAGTCAATAAAGCTGTTACTCCTAGTTCTTTCAACTTATTTATTATTTGCATCAACGCAACTTTTCTTAAATAATCATCTTTTATAAAAGTTTCTATTATCGACATCGAATCTATTACAACTCTAGAAGCTTTTATAGAAAACACTTCGTTTTCTATTTTATTCATCAAGTCATAAACATAAAGCTTAGTTATAGAAGCTATATCTTCACTTCCTACCATTCTAGAAGGTAAAGTTGGTCTTAGGCTTACAAAAGATAACAATCTTCTTTCTTCCAATACTCTAAGATCTACATTAAAAACTGACATTATATCATCTTTCACATCTTCCTCTCTTTCTTCAGTAGTTACGTAAACTCCTCTTTCTCCTCTAATACAACCAGCATAAATAAAGGATGCCGCAAAAGATGTTTTCCCAGTACCTGTTTTACCAGTAACATAAATAACACTACCTTTTACGAAACCACCTTCAATCAACTCATCTAATCCTATTATACCACTTTTTATTCTTTCGACCACAATATTATTCTATGTGTAAAATTTTTATATCGTCTTCTATTCCATCACCATTTTTATCCAATCCTTTTATTAAACAATAAAAATCACCTCCTTTATAGTTTTTTAGAATTTTTTTATAAAAGTTAGTAAGTGCAAAAACACCTCCTCTAGTTCCAGAAAATCTTATTCCCGCAATCATAATTATTTTTTTATATTCGTCAAAAGGATTGCTTACTTTACAAATCAGACAACATTCTTCATCAAAATATTTTTCTCCGTTTAAAGAAATGTACCAACTTTTTTCCCAGGAAAACTTTATTTTCAAACGACTGTTTATCTCATATGAGATCATGTTTGAAACAGGACCGCCAATCAGGATTAGATTGTTTTTTTCCAACTTCTCTGCCTTCACTTCTGTATCTAATTTAATTATTATATTATTATTGATATCTCCGAGTTTACCCAATATAAAAGAGAGTTGTGCTGCATAATGCAAATCTCTGGCAGAAGTTAGAAAAGGACCATGCGGTAGAGGAGAACCCACGACTACATAGCCATTAAAATATCCAGTAGAAAAAAATTCTGAAAAGAAAATTTTTAGGTTTTCATCAATTTTTTTCTCATCTTTGAAAGGCTTCAACAAATTTGTGTGTATAGCAAAGTAATATTTTTCTATAAAACCTCTCACTTTCTCTTCTCTAAGAATTTCTATAAGGTTCTCTTCTCTAAGTTTTTTTATGTAATAGTAAACTGTTTGTTCATGCATTTTCAACATTTCTGATATCTGAAAAACTGTTAAAGGGGTTTTACTCAATAGTTCTAAGATTCTAACAGCTTTTTCATTAGTAAGTATTCTTGGTATTCTCATAATTATAAATTATTTTATAATATTTTAAATTTTATTATAGAAAAATTTATAAAATACTAGACTAAATTAATTTAGTGTGCGGAATAATAGGATTCATCGGAAAAATTAAGGCGAATGAAATAGTTTTAGATGGTTTAAAACACTTAGAATATAGAGGTTATGATTCGTGCGGAGTTTCTATGATCACTCTAAGTGACATAATAGTAAAAAAAGATGTTGGTAAAATAGATGAAGTTCATGCTAGATTAAATTTTTTAGAGCCGGCAAGTAATATAATAATTTCTCATACTAGATGGGCTACACATGGTGGTATAACCACTTATAATGCTCATCCTCATTTGGATTGTAAAAAAGAAATAACTGTTGTTCATAACGGAATAATAGAAAACTACAAGGAAATAAAAAAATATCTAATTGAAAAAGGGCATAAGTTTAAGAGCGAAACTGATACTGAGGTTGTTCCGCACTTGATAGAAGAAGAAATCAATAAAGGAAAAAAATTTGAAGAAGCTTGTGCATCGATAATAAAAAAAATAAGAGGAAGTTCAGCTTTAGTTATCGGTAAAAAAGGTGTGGAAAAAATAATTGGAATAAAGATAGGTTCTCCTTTAGTAGTTGGCGTTAGTGAGTTTGGAAATTTCATAGCTAGTGACATACCGGCTTTCTTAAAATATACAAAAAACGTTATCTTTGTTAAAGATTATGAAATGGTTATTGCTAGTAAAGATAAGGTAAGAGTATACGAAGTATTGAAAAATGGTAGAATAAAGAAAGTTAAGAAGAAGGTTTATACTATCGATTGGAATGTAGAAAAGGCTGAAAAGGGGAGTTTCCAACATTTTATGATAAAAGAAATACTAGAACAAGTAGATGCTATAAAGTTAGCTTCAATGCAAGATAGAGAAAAATTAGAAAGTTTTGCTGAAAACATAAAAAATTATAAAAATCTTTTTTTCTTAGGAGCAGGTTCTAGTTATCATGCTTCACTCGTTGGGAAATATTTGTTTTCAAAAATAGCAAAAACAACTGTAGTTCCGATATTAGCTTCAGAATTTATTCATTATAAAGATTTAATAAATGACGAGAGTTTAATAATTGCCATTTCGCAAAGCGGAGAAACTTATGATGTTTTGGAAGCTGTAAAATTTGCGAAAAAAGTTGGTGCTAAAATACTTTCTATTGTTAATGTTAACGGCTCTAGTTTAACTTGGGAAAGCGACGATTATTTACTAATGAATGTTGGACCAGAAATAGGCGTTGCAGCTACAAAAACATATACAGCTGAAATAGTAATTTTATCATTAATTTCCTATGCCTTATCAAAAAGATTGGAAGAGGGTAAAAAAAGATTGGAATATTTACAAAATATAATCTATAACTTAACGGCAGAGAATAGAAGAAAAGAAATAGAAGGTATTGCAAGATTTTTGAAAGATAAAAAAAGTATATTTGTGATAGGAAGAGGAATATTGTATCCAACAGCAATGGAAGGAGCTTTGAAAATAAAAGAAATATCATATATACACGCGGAAGCTTTTGCAGGAGGAGAACTGAAACACGGAACATTATCTTTAATAGAGAAAGGAGTACCCGCCATAGTTTTGGTCGATGAAGAAACTAAAGACAGCATTCTTTCTAATGCGCATGAAATAAAAACTAGAGAAGGAGTCATTATAGGTGTTTCACCATTCTATAACGAGATTTTTGATTATTTCATCAAAGTTCCAGAGTGTGGTTATGAAAATGCTGTTTCTCATGTGATTCCATTACAGTTACTATCCTACTATATAGCAGTTTCTAAAGGATTAGATCCAGATAAGCCTAGGAATTTAGCTAAATCTATAACTGTAAAATAAATTTATGGTAGATAGTTTATTTAGAGCTTATAACATAAGAGGGATATATCCGGAACAAATAAACAAAGAGTTTGCTAGAAACTTGGCAAGTGCTTTTTCAACATATATGCAAGGAAATAAAAAATTAGTTATTGGTAGGGATTGTAGATTAAGTGGCAAAGTTTTAAAAAAAGAGTTAGTTAAAGGTTTTTTAAATAACGGAAAGAATGTTGTAGATTTAGATTTAGTGCCAACTTCTTTAGTTCATTTGTATGCAATTAAAAACAAAATGTTTGGGTGCGCCGTTACTGCTTCTCACAACCCACCGAACTGGAATGGTTTTAAGTTTTTCAACAAAAATGGTTCTCATTGTTTTTATGGTAATGGATTGGAAAAAGTAAAAGAAATTTTTTCCTCAAAAAGATTTAAGAAGACAGAGAGTGTTGGAAGGTTGAAAATAGATGAAGAGTTTGTTGAAGAATATATAGAGGAAGTTGTTTCAAGAATAAATATAGAAAAGAAACTAAAAGTGATTTTTGATTTAAGCAACGGAACTGTTTGTAAAACAATAAAAAAGGCTCTAAAAAACTTAGAAATAAATTATAAACTGATTAATGATAAAATAGATGGTAGCTTTCCCTCTCATTCTCCAGAACCAAACGAGGAAAGTGTTAGACAGATAATTAGTGAAGTAAAAAAAGAAAATGCTGATTTGGGAGTATTTTTTGATGCTGATGGAGATAGAGCCGCGTTCATCGATAATGAAGGAAGATATGTAGCTGGTGATTTAGCCTTAATAATTTATTATCTTGCTTCGAAAAACAAAAGAATTAAAGTGGTTCAAACTGTTAATTGTACATCTTCTCTCAAAGAAATCGTTGAAGAAAATGGCGGAAAGATAGTTACTGAAAGAGTAGGTAATGTTTTTATTATGGAAAGAATGAAAAAAGAAAAAGCATTTATTGGCGGAGAAAGGAGTAGTCATTTCTTCTTCAAAGATTTTTATTACATAGACGATGGTTTGTTTTCAGCTCTTAAGATGATAGAGGCTTTATCCATTCTGAATAAAAAAATGTCTGAGTTAGTAGATAGTGTAAATAAATATTATTATATACCGCAGTACGAATCTTATAAAATTAATTGTAGTGATGAAAAAAAGTTTTTAGTAGTAGAAAAAATAAAAGAAGACTTAAGGTCAAAGAATTTTGAAATAAATGAAATAGATGGTGTAAAAGCAATTTCTAAGGAGGGATGGATATCTCTAAGGCCATCTAACACAGAGCCTTTGATAAAACTAACTGTCGAAGGTAGAGATAAAGAGAGTGCGGAAAGACTTTTTACATTAGCTTTAGAGCTTGTAAAAAAACATGGGTTATAGTTTACAAGCTGTAATTTTAGCAGCAGGTAAAGGAGAAAGGTTAAGGCCGCTAACAGATAACAAACCAAAGGCTTTATTACCATTAGCTAACAGGCCATTAATAGACTATTTATTAGAAAAGCTCGAAAAACTAAAGATAGATGAAATTGCTGTTGTAGTTGGTTACGGGGAAGATAAGCTTTCGGAACACTTAAAGGAAAAAAATGTTAAAATTATTAAACAAAAAGAACAGTTGGGAACTGCACATGTATTGTATCAAGCTAAAAATTTTGTTAAAGACAAGTTTTTAGCTATTTATGGGGATTTATTTTTCGAGGATGATCTAAAAGATTTTGTAGAGCTTAATAAAACTACTGTAGGGATTGTTGAAGTGGAGGATGTTTCGGCATTTGGAAAAGTAGAGATAAGTAATTGTAGGCTAGTTGCGATAAAAGAAAAAAGCGAGAGTGGAAGAGGTTTTGTTAATTCGGGGATATATCTTTTTTATCCGGATATTTTCGATGCTATAGAAAAGACCGAATTGAGTGAAAGAGGAGAGTATGAATTGACAGATTCTATAATGAAGTTGAAAGATGTTGAGGTTAAGAAATTAAGCGGTTATTGGCGAGATATTGGCTATCCATGGGATTATCTTGATATAAATCTGTATTTACTAAATAAAATAGGTTTTTCTGTGGGAGAAAATACTGAGATGTGGAATAATGCTACCATAAGAAAACCAGTAATTATCGGAAGTAATTGTACAATAAAAAATTGTGTTTTAGACAATTGTATAATTGGTGATAATTGTGTAATTGGAGAATTTTCTGTAGTCAAGAGGAGTGTTGTGATGAGAAATACCAATGTTCCACATTTAAACTATGTTGCGGATAGTATAATTGGTGAAAATGTTAATCTTGGCGCTGGAACGAAAATAGCTAATTTGAAATTCAATGGAACGAGTGTTAAGGTTAATATCAAAGATAAAAGAATTGATAGTAGAAAGATGAAATTTGGAGCTATTATCGGAGATAACGTTAAAACTGGTATAAACGTTTCTATTTATCCTGGGGTGAAGATAGGTTCTAATACATGGATAGATTCAGAAATATTAGTTAGAAAAGACATATCTAACAACGTTTACCTAAAGTTAAAACAGAATATTGAAGAGGAGGCAAAAAAACTTGTTTAGAAAAGGTAGATTTGATCTATCAGTGATTTCCCTTCCTCTTAGTTATTTATATTAAATATTCTCAAAATAAAATTGTGCCTCTAGAAAAGTTAGAAAAAGAGCTTGAGAAAACTAGTTTGGTAGAATATAAAGAGGAGAGGATAGCAAAACCTAACGAAGATGTTATAAAAAAAGTCGTTTCTTTTTCTGATGAAGTAAGGAGAAAGTTCGGAGATACTATAAAAGGTATTTTGATTTTTGGTTCAGCGGCTAAAGGAGAAATGAAAAAAACTAGTGATATAGATGTTTTCGTTATAGTAGATGATACTGCAACAAAAGGAACGGAGACTACAGATAAAATAATATCTCAATTACATTTAGTTGCAGCTCAACATGGAAGTATACATATTCAGACGGCTCTGCTAACAGAGTTCTGGAATTGGATAAAAATGGGCTCTCCAGAATTAGTTAATTATTTAAGGTACGGTTATCCTATTCACGACTCTGGCTTTATAAAACCTACACAAAGAATGTTATATTTAGGCTTAATTCCGCCAAGCGAAGAGACAATAAGTTTGAAGGCGAAATCGTCACAAATAAGGATGAAAAAAATTGAGCAAGATATGAAAAACATGGTTTTTGACTTAAGGTATGCCGCTTTTGATATGATACAATCAACCATAATGCATATTTTCAAATATCAGGCAGATTATAAGGATGCTAGAAAATATTTGGAAAAAATGATTCAAGAAAATAAAATAACAAAAGAAGATTTAGAAAATTTTGAAAAATTGGATAAACTTTGGAAAGATTTGGATCATGGAGTGATAAAAATTAATGCGGATGTTTTGAAAGAAGCAATAGAACTTTCTAAAAAAATTGTTGAAAAATTTAAGGCTTTACTTCCGAAAGAATATTTTATTGAGCTAGAAAATGAGTGAGCAAATAGTTAGTAAAGAAGAAAGATTAAGGATAGCAAAAAGATTTGCTGATAAAGTTCTAGAAAAATATGGAAAAATAGTTAAAAGTATAGTGATTATGGGATCTGTTGTCAGGGAAGATTTTAAGCCTTTTAGTGATATAGATGTTTTTTTGATAATAGATGATCTCTCAACTGACTTAGTTTCTGCTGGAACTGATATTATGGAAGTAAGGGATAAAATAGATGAGGACATCGAGAAAATCGCTAAGGAAATTTCTGAATTACTTTCCGTACAACCAAGCTATACTATAACAGAATTCACGGATTATGCTAGAACAGGCCATCCAATTATTTACAATTTTTTAAAAGAAGGAATTGCAATATATGACGTCGGATTTTTTGACGCTTGGAAGAAACTCTTGCTCGCTGGGAAAATCAGTGGTACTAGAGAGGCTATCGAAAATTATATGGAAGGTGCTCCTAAAAAACTACAGAGGGCAAAAACTGTAAAACTTTTAATGCTTGCTGAAGACTGTTATTATGCTATATTGAATACAGCACAAGCTGTTTTGATGTTTTTGGGTATTCCCCCACCACCTCCATCAAAGTGTTATGATGAATTTGTTAGGTACTTAGTTGAACCAAAAATTGTAGAGGCAGAGTTTGCCAATTGGTTAAAAGAAATTATAGAGATAAGGAAAAAAATAGAACATCAAGAGTTGTTAAATGTAAGCGGTTCTTTTGTTGACGAGTGGTTAGAAAAAAGTGAAAAATTTATCAAAAAAATGTTTGAAATAATCTCTGTTTTAGAAGTTAAGAAGTTAGAAAAAATAGCTGAAAAAACTTATGAAGTTATGTTAAAATCAATACTTTCCGGACTAAATGTTCTAGAAAAATTAAATCTCCAAAATATCGAAAACATGGAATTGAAGGAAATCAACTCTATAATAGAAGAAAAATTTAAAGGTAAAATAGATGAAGTCTTCAGAAAAAAGTTTATAGAGAGTAAGTTGATGAGAGAAGAATGGATGGAGGTTTTCAATAGAGTATCTAACAATAAAAAATTAGTAGAAGAAGGAAAAATATACAAAATACCAGCAAAAGAAATTTATGATTCAAGAGAGTTAGTTAGAAAACTGATAAGAGAAATCTCTAAAGCAATAGAAAAATCTTCGTAAAGAATAAAAAAGGAAAAAAGTTTTATTTAGCTTTCACTATATCTATACATATTCCAGCAGCTACTGTCTGACCCATATCTCTTATTGCAAATCTTGCCAATCCTGGAAATTCTGATTGTCTTTCTATAACCATTGGCCTGCTTGGAATGAACTTTACTTTTGCCACATCTCCATTTTTTATAAATTCTGGATGCTCTTGAATAACTTGTCCTGTTTTAGAATCTATCTTAGCTATTATTTCTTCTATTCTACAAGAAACAGTGGCTGTATGACAATGGATTACCGGTGTATAACCTTTGGCTATTACTGTTGGATGATTTAGAACAACTATTTGAGCAATAAATTCTTTAGCTACTGTAGGTGGGTTTGTTGGATGACCGGCTACATCTCCTCTTTTTATATCTTGCTTCGCTACTCCTTTAACATTAAACCCTATGTTATCTCCTGGGTTTGCTTGTGGTATTGTTTGATGATGCATTTCTATACTTTTCACCTCTCCTTTTAATCCAGGTGGTTCGAAAACTACTATATCATTGACTTTCAAAACACCACTCTCCACTTTCCCAACTGGTACAGTTCCTACTCCAGTTATTGAGTAAACATCTTGTATTGGTATTCTTAAAGGTTTATCAAAAGGTCTCTTTGGAATTTCAAATGTATCTAGAGCTTCTACTAAAGTAGGACCTTTATACCAAGGCATTTTATCACTTCTTTTTACTATATTTTCTCCGTGCTGAGCAGCGGTCGGAACAAAAATTATTTTATCTATACTGAAACCCAATGGTTTTAACAAATCTATAGTTTCTTGTTTTAGTTTGTTGAAAACTGCTTCGCTATAGTTTGCTAAATCCATTTTTGAAATAGCAACAACTAACTGATTTATGCCGAGAACTTTAACTAGGAATACATGTTCTTTAGTTTGTTCTTGTACTCCTTCTCCAGGTCTTGCTGAAACAACTAATATTGCTCCATCTGCCTGCGATGCTCCAGTTATCATATTCTTTACGAAATCTCTATGACCTGGGGCATCTATTATAGTGAAATAGTATTTTTGTGTTTCAAAAGGTCTGTGCGAGATATCTATTGTCATCCCTCTCGCTCTTTCTTCTTTTAATTGATCTACTATAAAAGCAAATTCTCCACCTTCTATTTTATATTCTAAGGCAGTTTTTTTAAGTTCTTCTATTTCTTCTCTTCTTATTGCTCCTGTATCATACAGAAGTCTACCAAATATTGTTGATTTTCCATGGTCAACATGTCCTACTATTACTATATTCATATGTGGTTTAGCTGGCATAAATTATATTCTATATTTAAATTTTTATGAATGAAAAAGTTATTGAGCTAATAAAAAAAGAATTTAAAGAGTTAACTTCGGTAGAGAAAATTGCATTCAACGAAGATGTAAATAAAGATTGGATTATTGTTGCTCCAACAGGTTCTGGTAAAACTGAAGCTGCACTTTTTCCTATATTTTCAGAAATCCTAGAGAAAAACTTAGAAAAAATAAGTTGCTTATATATTACTCCCCTAAGAAGTTTGAATAGAGATTTACAAAGAAGGATTAAAAAATATTGTAATTATTTAGATTTGGAAGTTGACGTTAGACACAGTGATACAACAACTTATGAAAGAAAGCTTCAGGTTCAACATCCACCAGATCTATTAATAACAACGATAGAAACATTCCAAATTGCTTTAATTTCTAAAAAAATTTCAGAGTTTTTAAAAAATGTTAGGTTTGTTATTATAGATGAGATTCATGAAGTGTTAGATTCGAAAAGAGGTTCTCAACTAATATTTTCGTTAGAAATGCTTAAGCGAATAAATGATAACTTTTCGATTAAGTTAATTTCAGCAACACTAAGTAATTTTGAAAAAGTTGAAAGATTGTTCAAAAGAAGATTTACTATAATATCTGGAATTGAAGAAAAGAAGTTTGAGTTTAAAATATTTTTGGAAGAGGATTTTGAAAAAAGATTAGAAAGAATTTTTGAACTAGTAAAAAATCATGAAACAACACTAATATTTACAAATACAAGAGAAAGTGCGGAAATATTATCTAGATCTTTGAAAGAAAGGTTTGAAGATATAAAAATAGAAACCTATCATTCTAGTTTAGAAAGAGATGTTAGAAGAGAAATAGAGAAAAAAATTTTAGAAAAAGAAGTAGAAGCTGTGGTTGCGACTAGTAGCCTACAGCTTGGTATAGATATAGGACATGTAGATTTGGCAATACAATATCAAAGTCCTAGGCAGGTTAATCAATTGATACAAAGAGTTGGAAGAGCTTCTCATAAAATAGATAAAACAAGTAAAGGAATTATAGTTTGTAGTAATTTGGACGATTATCTAGAAAGCATTACTATTTCTAACTTAGCTTTAGAGAAGAAAATAGAAGATTTTTATTATTTCAACAAACCATTAGATGTTTTATTCCATCAAATTTCCGGAATGTTAATAAAAAATTTTAAACTAAATATTGAGGAAGTCTATAATTTTGTGAAAAAAATAAGTATATTTGAGGATTTAACAAAAAATGAATTTATAAATCTATTAAGGTTTGGAGAAAAGATTAACGTTTGGAAAATAGAAAATGGTTTGATTAGAAGGAAAAAAGGTTGTTTCAAATATTTTTTTAATAATTTATCAACAATACCCTCTAGAATAGAGTATAAAGTAGTTAATGTTGCAAACAAAAAAAGTATAGGTAGTTTAGATGAAAGCTTTGTAAAAATGGAGCTTGACGAAAATAAATCTTTTATAATGAAGGGAGAGTGTTGGAAAGTTGTTTCAATAGACGATGCTAATAAAATCATAAATGTTGAAAATAGTGAAAACATAGATTTTGCTATTCCTTCTTGGAAAGGAGAGTTACTAGATGTTCCTTATGAAGTTGCTACAAAAGCCGCTTCTTTAAGGGAAAGATTCGAGAATAAAATAATTGAAGAGCAAAAGAAAATATCAATTGTACCAAACGATAAAAATATACTAGTAGATATAGATAAAGATTTAGTAGTTATAAATTCTTGTTTTGGTAGTAGAGTTAATGAAACTTTAGCAATTTTAATTTCATCGATTTTATCTTATAAAACATTCGAGAAAGTAAACTATGAAACAAGTGCTTATAGAATAACTATTTATTCAAAAGTTAGTAAAGAAACTATCGAAGAAATTATTAACATAATTTGTAACTATCCTATCGAAAAATTAATAAAAGAGAGTGTAAAAAATAGTAAAAGTTTTTCGGTAAAGTTTTTAGAGTTGGCAAAAAGGTTTGGAATAATAGAAGACGAAAGTAAACTGAATAAAAAAATTGTGGAAAAGATTATAACGGAATATTCTAATACTATTATTGAAAACGAAACAATTAATCAAATAATAACTTCAAAACTAGATATAGAAAAAACAAAAGAAGTTTTTAATAACATAAAAAACGGTACTATAAAAATTTATTTTAATAACTTCTTAACGCCTATATCTAAGATAGAAATAGCGGAAAAATATGGTTATGTTAAAGCTAAAGAAAGTAAAGAAGTTTTTGAGGAATTTAAACAAAGAATTTATAACACAAGGCTATTTCTATTTTGCACTAATTGTAAAAGGTTTAAAATTAGTGTATTGGTTAAAGATTTTGATAAGTTAATGCCTTGTCCATATTGTGAATCTACTTTTATAGCTCCAGTTAAAAATCTTAAAAAAATTGATAAAAATATAAAAGCTGCTGCAAACTTCTTTGTAGATTATGGGAAAAAATTCTTGATTGTTTTAGCTGGTAGGGGAGTTGGAGTCGAAACAGCAATAAGAATATTGACTAACAATAGAAATTTGAGTGAAGAAGAATTGTTAAAAATAGTGTATGAAGAGGAAAAAAGATACATACGAACAAAAAAATATTGGAAAATATAAGATTTTAGAAGAAAAACTAGTTTATAAAGACAAATGGTTTAGAATGTTTGAATGTAAAGTTTTGTTACCAAATAAAGAAATAGCTACATGGACTTATGGTAAAGGAAGTGACGCTGTTTCAGCTGTTGTATTGGATGATAATAAAAACGTATTTTTGATCAGAGAATGGAGACTACCTTTTAAAAAAGAGATAATAACGCTACCAGTAGGTGGAGTTGTAGGGAAAAATATAAGAGAATGTCTTAAGTTGGAATTGGCTCAAGAAATTGGTGTTTTTGGTGAAAAGGTAGAAAAGTTGGCAACTATATTACTTGGTCATAGAATAAAAATTAGAATTCATATATTCTTAGTTAGAGATTTGTACAAATGTAAAGTAGAAAGAGAGAGACACGAATTCATGAAAGTTTTTAAAATACCTTTTAAAAAAGCATTTTCTATGTTTTTTGAAAAAGATATACCAACAACTGCAGATACTTTAATAGGTTTATTATTAACAAAAGAGAAATTAAATCTATGAAAGTCTATGGAGTAAAGACTTATGTTGGTATTGTAGTTTTGGATGAGAATAAAAACATTATAGAAATAAAAAGTTTTGGAAAAAATCCAAAAGAAGCGGCAAAGAAATTTTTAGAGACTAATGTCGAAAAAGAATTTTTAAAATCTGAAGAGATTGAGAAATATGTGAAAGAGAATATTAAAGATATTTGTATTAAAAAAGGTTTGTTTAATAATGTAACTGAGTTCTATTCATTTGTTTCGCAAGTAGCTATAGAAATTTCAAAAGTAAAAATAAAAGAAAGCATTAAAAAAGATAAAATAGTTGCAAATGTTTCAAATTGTATTGAAGAAATGGAGAAATCTATAAACGTTTTTGTAGAAAGGTTAAGGGAATGGTATTCTGTACATTTTCCAGAGTTGAATAAGTTAGTTGAGGATAATGAAAAGTTTGTAAAATTGGTTAATAAGTATGGTAAAAGAGAAAGTTTTGAAGAGTTTAAAGACATAGTTAAAGAAAGTATTGGGATAGAGCTGAGTGAAAAAGATTATGTCGCAATAAAAGAGTTTTCTTCCCTCATCTATCAAATGTATAAACAGAAGGAAAAATTGGAAGAATATTTGGAAGATCTAGTAAAGGAAATAGCTCCAAACTTAGTAGAAGTAGCTACTCCGAAAATAGCAGCTAAGTTAATAGAAAAAACTGGTAGTTTAGAAAAATTAGCCAAATTACCAGCTAGTACTATTCAGCTAATTGGAGCTGAAAAGGCTTTATTTAGGTTTTTAAAAAGTAAAGGAAAGGCAAAATTACCAAAACATGGAGTAATCTTTCTCCACCCTTTAATACAAAAAGCTCCTAAGGAATTAAGAGGGAAGATAGCAAGAGTTTTAGCAATAAAAATAAGCTTCGCATCTAAGATAGATTTTTTCTCAAAAGAGGATAAGAGAATAGAGTTGAAAAAAGATTTAGAAAGTAGGGTAAGCGAGATATTAAAATCTAAAAAGTAAATGAATTTATGGTCTCTTTAAGAGAAAGAGTAAAAGAACTTCTAGATAAAGGCTTGCCGGAACATGAGATAATTTCTCAGCTAAAGAAAGAGGGTTTTAAAACTGAAGAAATAGAAACGTCCATAGGTCAGGAGTTGGTAGAAAGATTGTATAAAGAAGAGTCGGTTCAAAAAAAAGAAGAAGTAGTGGAAGAAAAGGTAAGTGAAAAATTGGAAGCTGGGCTTAAGGAATTAGAAAAATACATGAAAAAAGAAGAGATTAGAGAACCCTCACTATCTGTATTTATAAAGGTAGAAAAATATGGAGAAATTATTAACACTCTAGAAAGAGCTAGGAACAAAATAGATGTTGTTGAAAAAAATCTTAACTTGTTGAAAGAAAGTGATAAACTTAGGAGTGAAGTATTGGATAGTTTTAAAACGGCTTTGTCAGCACTTATATTGGAAATAATAAATTTAGATAATTTGTTCGAAAAACCAGGTGGACCTATAGAAGAAATGATTCCTAAGGAAGGAAAAGAAGAAGAATTGACCAAGAGGTTTGAAGAAGAGGTTAAGAGCTTAAGAGAGAGATTAGAAAACTTGAAAAAAACTATGGAATCAAGCTTTTAATTCTTTGTTCTAAGTTTTTGTAAGCTGTAGAGTGTTTCGAGCCTTTTAACAACATTTCTATTACTTCTTTAGCAATTTCAACGTTCATAGAACTACCAATTATTCCTATTGTTTTTCCATAAATTGAAATTTTTGTATTGGTTCTTTTTTCTATCCAATTTTTTGTTTTCCCACCCTCTCCAATAACTCTTCCTTTTAGAGCTATTTGTCTGTTTCTACTTTTTACATAGGCCTCTATAGGAATTATATCGATTTTATACTCATCTTTCAATAAGAGCATCGCATCTTCTTTTTTAAATCCTCTTGCGATTGCTAATAGAATGTTGTATGCTTTATAAACGTTCAATATATTTTCTCCTTCTATTAAAAAACTGTTAAAACTATGTTGAATTTTTATGTCTTTCAAATATGATAATATTTCATTAATACAATCATTTGCTATTTTTAATCTATTTTTTGGTATGTTTATATTCAAAATCATGGTGTTAATCTATATCTATCTCTAGGCCACATAGCAGCTTCTCTTATATTCTCCAGATTACAAATTTTCATTGTCATTCTTTCTAGGCCTATAGCCCAACCAGCATGTGGTGGTGCACCGTATTTAAAAGCGTTAATATAATCTTTAAAATTCTCAATTTTTAAACCAAATTCTAGTATTCTTTTTTCTAATAACTCTGGTATATGAACTCTTTGAGCACCAGAAGCTAACTCCAATCCTTTGTAAAGAAAATCAAAGGAGTAAGTTACTTTTTCATCTTTTGGCATTGTATAAAATGGTCTTAAAGATTTTGGAAAATCTATTAGGAAAATGGCTTCTCCAAATTTTTCGCACAACTTTTCTTCATCATTTCTTTTAATATCACTACCAAACTCTATATTTAAGAATTCAACAGCTTCTTCGTAAGTAATTTTTATAAATGGTATTTCTGGAAGTTTTAATTGTGTGTTTAAAACTTTTAGCTCATTTTCATTGTTTTTAACAATATTTTCTAAACAATAAACGAAAAATTTTTCCAAATAATTCATAGCTATATTATAATCACTAAAAGCTACTTCTATATCCATGCTTCTAACCTCATTTAAATGATATTGTGTGTCATGTTTTTCAGCTCTGAAAATAGGAACAATACAAAAAACTTTTTCTAAACTTATAGCTGCCATTTGTTTGTATAATTGAGGGCTTTGAGCTAAATAGGCTTCTTTCTCAAAATATTTTAACGAAAATAATTCACTACCACCTTCACTAGCTGAAGAAATTAATATTGGGGGTTGAATTTCTATAAAACCTTCTTTTCTAAAAAAATTTCTAAAGCACTCTAAAATAGTGTTTTGAATTTTTATAACAGCTAAGGTTTTTTTATTTCTAAAATCAAGAAATCTAAAATTTAATCTAGTATCTAAATTAACTTTTGTTTTGCCAGATGGATCTAAAGGCAAAATTGGTTCTGAAAGACTAATAACTTTAACTTCCCTAGCTACTATTTCTCTTCCTAATTTAGAAATTGGCTTTTCTTGTAACTCTCCTTCAACCTCTATAGCAGATTGTCTTGTTAGATTTGATAACTCTTTAAAATTTATTGTTATTCCTTCTTTACAAGTTACTTGATAATCTCCATTAACGGTATGTAAAACTATAAATTTAAAATGACCCAAATCTCTTATTTCTTCGATCCAGCCAAAAAATTTCATTTTTTAAAAAAAATTACGGAGCAACCCAACAACCTTGTCCTCTTACACAACTTCCCATAATAGAGATATTCTGTCCTCCTATAGTCTCACAAAAACCCGTTAGTGTTAATCTCGAAGATGCAACCGTTGCAAGAGTTGAATTTATTGTACCTGGACTTAGTGCTGCATTTATAGTAACAGAACCTCCTGTTTCATTCATAGAAGTTATTATGTATATTCTATTAGAAGTAGGGTTTCTTGTTACCAATCTACCACTAGTACCATTATATTGTAAAACATCTATATATGCTCCTGCGCATTCCGCTTGCCCAGCAACACCTCTTTCAACACCACCTACTGTGGTTCTTGTCATAGTAGTTAGAAAAACACCAACTATTGCTGCTACAGCTACTGTAAAAGCTATTAATAATACGGCACCTATCAAAGGACTTATTGCTTTCATAAATAATTTATACTTTTTAGTATTTATATTATGTTTGAAATAAGGCTCGGGCCGGCCGGTATTCCTATTTCTTCAAAAGTTAAAAACACAATTGAAGGGATAAAAACTGTTAAAGAAATTGGATTAAATGCAATGGAAATTGAGTTTGTTAGAAATATTTATATAAAAAAGAAAGATACAGAGGAAATAAAAAATATTGCGAATAGCTTAGATGTAAAATTATCTGTTCACGCCCCTTATTTCATAAATCTTTTATCTGAAAATGAAAAAACTGTTAAGAAATCGAAGGAGTTTATTATTCAAAGTTCAGAAATAAGCGAATTAATAGATTCCAGATTTGTTGTTATTCACGCTGCTTATTATAAAAAACTGGATAAAAAAACTGCTCTTGAAAAAATGAAAGAAATTAGTTTTGAACTTATTGATAAGTTAAAAGAGCTTGGAATAAAAAACACTAAGTTAGCTTATGAAACTATGGGAAAAGAATCACAGTTTGCTACTTTAGATGAAATTTTGGAGTTGGTAAGGGAGGTTGGATCAAAATATCTAACAGTTTGTGTTGATTTTTCACATATTTTTGTTAGAAATAACGGAAAAATTGATTATAAAGAAATTTTTGATAAGATAGAAAAAAATAAAATAGATTATTTACACACACATTTTACAGGAGTTAAATATAATTTGAAAACAAAAAAATTTATTGATATCCATACTCCAATAAACAGTAATCCGTCTTTTAAAAAACTAGCTCAGGAAATTCTCAAAAGAAAAATTAATATAACTATAATATCAGAGTCTCCAATATTAGAAAAAGATTCTATTAAAATGAAAAAAGTTCTAGAAGAGTTTGGATACAGGTTTTAATCATATCAAGTAGTTCATTACCATAAATTAAATAGAGTATGAAAAAAAATACTACAAAAAATAACAAAATTATTAGTAAATAGTTTGGCACTTTTTTGTATGGTATTAAATATTTTTTACAGTGTTTACATACCTTAGCATCATCTGGATTGCTTCTTCCACAATGTGGGCAAAACATGTTAAAACTTTTCTTCTAAACTAATTTTACTTTCTTTTTTATAAGTACTGAACAATTCATTCAACCTTTTAACGACCATTGGATCTATTTTAATCATTTTATCAAATTCATTAACATAGGTTAAATGATTAAATGGTACTCTATCTTCAAGTATTATGTTTTCTTTCGGATAACCTATTGGAATTATGTAAAATACTCTTAAATTTTTTGGTATGTTCAAACATTCTTTAACTTTTTCTTCATCAAATACTCTAACCAAATAACAACCCAAATTAAGATAAGCACAAGCTATTTTAATCATTATTGAAACGTGAGAAGCTTCCTGGATTGAATAAAGAGTTTCTCCTATTTGACCATACTTGAAAAACAGTCTGGACAAATCTATAGCAACAACAATAATTAAGGGTGCAAACTTTATAAAATTTTGGTGCAGCGAAGCTTCTGCTAATTTTTCTTTTATTTTGTTATCGTAAACTAAAACAAAATTCCATGGCTGAATATTTCCTATAGATGGTGTACCAACGTTAGCAAAGTGTAACAATAAATATACTTTTTCTTCTTCTACTGGAATTTCTTTAAATTCTTTTACGTTTCCTATTTTTTCTAATATATCTATCATAAAATCTTTTTTAGTTCATTAATTAAAGTTTCTATTGTTAAAAATTTATTGATAGAAGCACCAGCAGCTTTTTTATGACCACCACCACCAAAATATTCCGCTATAGGAAAAACATTAATATTTTCACTTCTTAATTCTATTTTTGTCGATACAGTACCTCTTATTATATTTATTCTTCTAAAAATTGCTATGAACAGATCAGCTTCTTCTTTAACTTTGTTATAGATTTCATAAACAGGTATTTGAAGATTAGTTTCTACGAATAAAACTTTTTTATTGTTTATTTCAAAAACTTTTTTACTACTCAATATTTTTTCTATATTGTTTTCTATGAATTTTCTATAGTTTTCTACAAGCAACATTTCTTCTTCCCTTTTAATTAAATCCTGAATTTCATAAAAAGCTAAAAACTTTGATAAAAAAAGTAATTTTTTAGAAGATCTTGAATGATACTTGATTTTTATTGCACTTACTAAATCTCTAAAAAACTTTGCCTCTTCACTAACAACATTATTACAATCTATTTCATCAATAAAGTCTAAAATTCTTGAGTTTACGTTAAAATATTCACAAACTGCCCTTGCGCTACTTTTATAATTTTCATTAATAAATAAAGTAACATTTTTTGGTATTTCAACTTTTATGTTTTTTTGGTGATGATCAATCCAGACAACTTCGTTAAAAATAGAAGCAAGCCTTATTGTAACATCATTTGGAGCTATATCGAAAATAAATAGTTTATCGAATTCATTTAGCTTGGCAATAACTTTACATAGAGTAGTTTTCAGTTTAGTGGCAGAAGAAAAGAAATTATAAGTGTTTTCTAAAGAAAATTTTTTAAAATACAAAGATGTTGAAGCTACACCATCTGCATCCCAATGAGCTATTACTACGTTCATCAAAACTTTTTTATGGAAGAGCTTCTAGAAAGATTTACTTGAATTTTGTTTTTAAACTGAGTTATATAACAGTTATTTATTTCTACTTCATCACCAACATTAATTTCATTTATTTTTTCTTCCCAAACTACTAGGTTAGCAGAGCCACTTTCGTCTTCTATCACAAATTCACAAACTCTTCTTTTTCCAAATCTAGTTAACACTATTTTCTCATCTGATTTTTCTGTTATTTTTCCTTTTACTGTAATGTTTCTATCCCCGTTTTTTAAGTTTGCTATCTCTGTCACAATTTAATTAAAAACTTAATACATATATATTAATCTATCCAACAAGATTCTTTTTCTTCACAAGAAGAAGAGATAAAAATACCACCACAATAAGCAGTAGTAAAAACACTTTTATTATTAAGCCTATTGAAATTTAAGGTTTTAATCTCCAATATATTCATTTTATCAAAACTGCCAATTTTTGTATCATTTACAAAAATACTAATGTTAAATAGTTCAATATTACCTTGGTTTAATATAACTATGGTGCTTTCTGTTACAGATATTATTTTTATTTTTGCTAAAGAAAGACATTTAGCAACTTCTGCTTTCTTAATATTTTCCTTAGATTTCTCTTCAGCAATTGTTGTTAGAGAAATAAATATTAGTGCAGAAAGAAAAAAAACTACAGAAATTAAAATAACTTCTGCAACAAAGGGATCAATTGCTTTCATATGAGTTTTGAAGCGTAGTACGCAGAAATTCCTATTATTGAAAAAACAAAAGAATGTTTAATACCAGCTATAAAACTACCTTCGGCCATTTTACCAATTAATATACCAGAAAAAATTCCTTGTATTAGTATTAAATCTCTAAAAAGAGGCTCAAAAGCCTTTATAGCTTCTGGGGGAATTCCACCTATACCAGCAGTACCAGCTTCTAGTGGGGAAGCAGGGCTTGTTTCCAAAAATATTTTGGTAAGTTGTGGGAAAAGTACTTTGTCCATACCTATTATTATTCCAAGGAACATGAAAAAAACTAAATAACCTGTTATTTGTTGAGCAGAGACATATGTTTTTCTTTCTTCTTTCATTTTTTCAATTTCCAAAACTATTTGAGATAAAGATTCCATCGTATCTATTATGTTTCCTCCAAAATTATGGCTTTCGATTAAAGATAGTACTATCCTAGAAACAAGTTTAGAGCCAACTTCCTCAGAAAATAAAATCATTGCTTTTTCGAAAGGCACGCCCATTTCAGTTCTTCTTATTAATCTTCTTATATACGGTGTTAGAGATTTATAGTTAGTGTTTTTTAAATGTTGTAAAGATTGGTAAATATTAGAACCACCTCTAACATTTTCAACCATATCCTTTAAAAACTCTATAAAAACAGATTCCATTTCTATAAGTTTCAACCTTCTTAAGTAAAAAGTAAGAAATATTGGTAAAAAAATGATTAATACTGCCGAAATATGGATTAGAAAATTTATCATAGGAATTCCTGCAAATAGTAAAAAGTTAAATATTTCCAAGACAGTACCTAACGAGACGGATAAAACAATTAAAAATATTAAAATCTTTTCTTCCTTTTTTAATGGTTTCATAAATAAATATTATCACAAAAAATTAAGTTAGTAAAAG
>JANXEB010000090.1 GCA_025058985.1 Candidatus Aenigmatarchaeota archaeon | reverse complement strand
CTCCAAATATGGTAAGATTTTTTCCTTGCCAGTAGACATTTTAAGAGCGTATAAATTCTTAAAAAATTTTAAGCCAGATCTTCTTCTCGGTTTTGGAGTTTATGATTCTCTTACTTCTTTCATACTCAGAAAGCCAAGTATTACCTTCACTGATAGTGAACCCAGGGTCAGCAAATTTCTAGCTATTCAATATAAACTCTCTCTACCATTTAGCAGCGTAGTAATAACTCCAGAAAGCTTTTTAGATAATTTAGGAGAAAAACAGATTCGAGTCGCAAGTTATAAAGAGTTAGCATATCTGCATCCGAATTACTATAAACCAAATGAAGACGTTTTAGAAATGATGGGAATTTCAAAAGGAGAAGATTATGTATTGTTGAGATTTAATGCTTTTGATGCTGTGCACGACATTGGTATTTCAGGATTCTCCTACCAGGATAAAATAACGCTTGTTAGGAAACTTGAGAAGTATGCAAAAGTCTTTATCTCCTCTGAAGCAAAACTTCCAAAAGATTTAGAAAAATATACCTTAAAGGTTCCAAAAAAAAGAATTCACGATGTAATTTACTATGCAAAACTTTTAGTTTTAGATACTGGCACTATGGCAACTGAATCTGCAATACTTGGGACTCCTGCGATAAGATGTAATAAGTTTGTTGGTCCAAGAGATATGGGCAACTTTATCGAACTAGAGAAGAAATATGGTCTTATATATAATTATAGAACAACAGAGAGAGAAAAGGCGATACAAAAAGCAGTCGAACTCGTTCAAAATAAGAGTATTAAAGAAGAATGGAAAAAGAAAAGGGAAAAACTTCTTAAAGATAAAATCGATATAACTGCATTTATTGTTTGGTTTATAGAGAATTATCCAGAAAGTTTTAAAGAACTTAAAGAAAATCCTAGGATCCAATACAGCTTCAGGTGAGAAAAAATGAAAGTCGCCACAATAGTAGGTGTAAGGCCTGAATTCATAAAAATGCCGATAGTAACTAAAGAATTTAGAAGATTGGGGATAGAAGAAGTAATAATACATACGGGACAACATTATGACTACGAAATGGACAAGATATTTTTTGAACAGCTCAAAATACCAGAGCCACATTACAACTTAGGTATTGGCTCAGGAACTCATGGTTATCAAACTGGAGAAATGCTAAAGAAAATTGAAGAAGTTCTAATTAAAGAGAGGCCCGAAATTGTAATTGTTTATGGAGACACCAATTCGACTCTTGCTGGAGCTTTAGCAGCAACAAAGATACATATCCAAGTTGCACATGTTGAAGCAGGGTTAAGATGCTTTGACAAAAAAATGCCAGAAGAAATTAATAGAATTTTAACTGATCGTATAAGTGATTATTTGTTCGCACCCACTGAAAGGGCTGTTAAGAATCTTGAAAGAGAGGGGATAACTAGTGGAGTTTATTTTGTAGGTGATGTTATGCTTGATGTAGCAATGCAGAATATTAAATTTGCTGAAAAGAGTTCAAAGATACTGGAAAGTATTGGGTTAAAAAAGAAGGAATACATACTGGCTACAATTCATCGAGCTGAGAATACGGATAACAGAGAAAATTTAAAAAGAATAGTAGAGGCTTTTGTAAATAGTGGAGAGAAAATTGTGCTTCCTATACACCCAAGAACGAGGAAAATGCTTGCCCAATATTTGCTGTTAGAGAAGCTCGAAAGTGCTAAGAATGTTATCGTTACAAATCCTGTCAGTTACTTCGACATGTTAATCCTTGAAAAAAATGCAAGAAAAATTATTACGGATAGCGGTGGAGTTCAAAAAGAAGCTTATTTCTTTAAGGTGCCTTGTATCACTCTAAGAGAGAAAACAGAGTGGATTGAAACTGTCGAAGATGGATGGAATTTTCTTGCTGGAACTAAAAAGGGGAAAATAGTGTGGGCCATAGAAAACTTCGAACCAAAAGGAAAAACTTATCCTCATAAATTTGGAGATGGAAAAGCAAGTGAAAAAATAGTTAAAATTTTAAGTGAAAAGTTATTAGAAAAATGCGACTCTTAATTATAGCGCCACACTATAAATTTTTTATTAAAGGTTTGACTGATTCGTTGATTAAACATAGCGAAATTTCTAAAATTAACATTTTTATCCACCACAACTATTTGTCTGAATTAGCTAGAATTATTCCCAGCTCTTACTCTAAATGGGTTGACAATTTCAGAAAAAAGAATCTTATTGACAAAGAAGGACTTAAAGAAAATGTAAAAATTCATATAATTTCGACTTTTTACTTAATTCCAGATGGTAAAAATAAGAAATTAGGGGAAAAACTCTTCAAGCTTTTTGACAGGTATATTCAGAAAAATAAAATAGAATTCGACCTGATACATGCCCATTTCATCTGGCCTCAAGGATATGTAGCTGCTAAACTCGGCAAAAAATACAACCGTCAGGTAATAATAACTGCTCACGGACACGATGTTTATGACTTACCATTTAGAAATTACGAATGGCTAAATATAGTGCACCAAACACTCAAATCAGTTAGCAAAATTATAACAGTTAGTAATTCTAATTTAAGGATAATTAAAAACAAGTTAGGAATTGATCCAATGAAGGTTGAGGTCATTCCAAACGGGTTTTCAAAAAATTATATTCAAATTGAGAATAAAATCTTTCTCAGAAGAAAGCTGAATCTACCAACTGAAGGAAAAAAAATATTATTGAATGTGGCAGCTTTGGTTCCAATTAAAGGACATAAATATCTCATCGAAGCGATGAACATTATTTCAAAGAAAAGAGATGACGTTATCTGTATTATAATTGGCGATGGGCCTATGAGGTCTTGCCTGCAAAAAAAGATAAAGGAGAACAGTTTGGAAGAAAAAGTAATCCTTTTAGGATTTAAACCTCACGATGAAATTCCATTATGGATGGACTCTGCAGATCTCTTCGTTCTACCAAGCCTAAATGAAGGAAATCCAACGGTAATGTTTGAAGCTCTCGGAGTTGGTTTGCCTTTTGTAGGAACAGCAGTTGGAGGAGTGCCCGAGATAATAACTTCCAAAGACTACGGACTTCTCTGCAAACCCGCAGATTCTGAAGACCTCGCAGAAAAAATTTTAATTGCCTTAGAGAAAGAGTGGGATAGGGAGAAAATAAGAAAGTATGCAGAGCGGTTCACTTGGGAAAATATAGCGATGCAGGTGGTAAGAGTTTATGAGGGCGTACTTAAAGGCAGATGAGGTAAAAAAGATAGGTTTTTATATTTTTACAT
>JANXEB010000071.1 GCA_025058985.1 Candidatus Aenigmatarchaeota archaeon | reverse complement strand
AAGTTATATTCTCCTTTAGTAGTAGGTAGATATTGTAAAGTAATAGTACCAACAGTTCCAGGCTGTATTGGACCATCTAGAAACAAAACATTAACAGGTCTGCCATCAATAACAGCTCTGATAGAGGAAATATTGGCAGTGCCTTCATTTCTTATTGTTATATTTCCATAGTTTGCATCAATTATAGAAAAAACAGTAGCTGTTCTGGCAGTAAAAATGGCAGAAATAAATACATAAGCAGAACCTACTAAAGCTATAGCTATAACTAACATCATAACAGTTGCTACTACTGTAGAAATTCCTTTTTGTTTCATATCAACAATTTTAAATTTTTAAAATAAATTGGATTACAAAAGTAATGAATTATCAGCTAAATTTATTTAAAAATTTTACCATTCTATTTGTGAAAATAGAGAAAAAAACTATAGCAGCTTTGATTATATTAATAGTTTTATTGGGATCTTCTTTTATAACCATTATAGAAAAAAATAATGTAAAAATAAAATTACCACCAAATATTGTTGATTACGAATTTGATGAAAACACTAGAATATTACTTATAAACAACTATAGAACTTTAATAAAATTTAGATATAATCTTGATTGTGAAGAATGTTTAGATACTCTAGATTTTTTAATAGGATTAGCGAAAGAAAATTCTAATCAGCTATTTTTACAAAAAATTTTAGATAATAACATTCAAAATTTTTCCCTTATTATAGAAAGCTATTTTGGAGAAAAAGAAGTAAACACACTAAATCAAACAGAGATACTAAAAGCTATTTGCGATTTGGTTTATATTGAGCTTGCTGATTGTTAATATATTTATTTAATATACCATTAGGTTCATCTGGCTCTTTTCTCCACTTATCTATTCTATAATTAAACCCATATTTTGGTAAAATTTTTTCTAATATATGTTTTTTTATTTCTTCCCCTTTATTTCTCTTTACTTTCACTCCATTATGAGAAATCACATGACCAGAAAGCATTATAAACAAATCTTCTTTATTAATTTGTTTTTTGTAATCATTGCCTAACCTTTTAAAATGCTCGGAAGTATGAACCAGTATATCGGAAATTGTATAAACTGCTGGAATTTTACATTCTTTTTCTAAATAACTTCCTATTTCTCGTAGATATTTTACGATTATCTCATTGTTATAGATAGAAAAATAATCTTTAAGTTTATTACTATCAAATTGTGTTCCGTTTAGCAAAGATTCTATAAACTTACAATACTCTGTTTCGTAACTTCTATTTAGCGAACTTTTTATAACCATAAAGTAGTTATAATACCTAAATATAAATATGTTAAGCAAAATAAATAAATAAAAATTTAATTTTTAAAAAAAAATATAAACGAAAATTTATTGTAAAAATAATCGGAAAATTAGCCTAGCTTCTGAATATTTCTACATGTTTTTTACTTCCACCTTCCGTAACAAAACTATTACTTCAGAATATATAGTACTGACTGTATTTTTGTTATTATTATTTTCTTATAACTAAAAGTATATTAACAATTTTTATTAGTTTCTAGGAAAATATTATATTGAAAAAGTTTTATTTGTCGTATATGGCTATGAAAAATTTGTTTAGCTCAGCTAGGTTATTGAACTTGTATCCGTATTTGATTTTACAACCAAGCACCTTATTAATGTAACTAGATAATATACATGCAACGTCAGATCTTTCAAGAGCCTTTTCATCTATATAACTATCGCCAATTCCAACAATTTTTTTATTCTTGTTTTTGTTTTTTAGATAATCTATTATAGCTTCTTTTTCTTTTGAGGAAATTATATTTTCTGTTTTTACTCTCAATTCCGCAGGAAGGCAGTCTAAAAATCCTTTTGCTATATGTTTTTCCGTATATGTGACTATGTAAATATCGTATTTTTTAAGAGTTTTCATAAGATTTACTAAATTTTCTTTATGTTTTTTTGATTGAAAATCAAAAATTCTTCTTCCAAAGATATAAAGTTCAATTTGACTCATTTTTTCTTCATATTCTTTTTTTACGTTCCTAATTAGTTCTTTTCTAAAATCTGTCTTCCAGTTTTTTATTTTCTCTGAAATTGTTTTAATAGCTCCTTTTAGAATAGATTTTATTGCTAGATTAGGTTTATAACGCATTAAATAAAATAAACTATCTACTTCGATTAAAACTCCCTCTAGATCGATCCAAATAATAGTATTTTCTGCTGTTGTTCTTAACAATCTTTTATTTTCCATAAATGTGTTAAGAGCTAAAAAGATTTATTCTTTACATTACTATAATAAAAAATCACTAACTTAAAAGTAGAAAAAAATTCCGATAACGATATGTTTTATGTATTAAAATGAGGATATATTATGTTTATCCAAAAGTATCTGGGAAACAAATCTTTGAAGCTGAAGAGTTTATCAAATCTTTATTTCCAATAAAAGAAATAAAATTTTTCAATAACAAAAATAAATTTTATAAAAGCTCTAAGCTCTTCAAAGTTAGTGAAATCTTAATAGAACTTGAAAAACCTTTAAAAATGACGAATTGGGAAGCCTTTAAGTTTGTTTATATACCGATATATAGAGTTATTTTTAAAAGAAACACGATAATCTACAAAACGTAGTTTTACAAGTATTTGAACAAATCGGGAGGAGTGTGTGAAAAATGAAGAAAGAGATAATGTTATTGGTGAAAATTCAAAAACATTGAAGAAAGAATATCCGGAAATGTAAAATCTTTTGAGTGAAACTCTAGAACAAATGATGTAAGGTTAATTTAGTTATAAGATAAATACAAGCAATAACTGTGAGAGAATGTAGATAATATTTAATCTTAGAATTGAAAGTTAGTTACAATTTTTTATGTTAGAGATTTCATATCTAGGATGGAAATTTCCTGACTAAGCTGCCAAAAATGTAGATAGTAATAAAACAGCAGATGTTGTACGAAAATCATCTTTATCATAGTTTTATCAACCTTCTAATTTCGTAAAATACACCAATATAAAATCCGATAAGATTAGTTAGATGTTTAATAAATTGGAGAAATAATACTAAGAAGAAAAGTCTAATATTTTTTTCCCTTTGAAAAGCTTTAACTGCCGGTATTAAACATAATGTAAGCAGGATAGAAAACACTATTATAACTATTGTCCAAAACAAAAATTGGTTGATAAGAAGTAAGATAAGGGAAAGAGGCAACATTAAACTTACGTAAATTTTCCAACCTAATATTTCTATTGCTGCTGCTGGTGCATGAATAAGAAGAGAAAATCCGCCTATACCGTACAATATTTGTTGTTTTGAAAATTTTGTAATTGTATTTTTGTATACATGCTCGAATTTTGCATTTCTAGTAGCTACTATTCTCCATCCCTTTTTTCTCATTCTATAATGGAGTTCAGGATCTTCGCCATAATTTAGTTTTTCATTAAACAAACCAGCTTCTAATAATGCTTTTCTTCTCCATATACAACATTCACATGGCACATTTTTAACCTCTACCGTACTCTTTTCTCTAATCGCTGGTAGATTTACTTCAGATAGTTCACTCATTCTAGGAAGATGCCAAATTGCTTTTGCAATGTTTGTTTGAGTTTTTGGAAACACTTGAATACCGCCAGTAGCACCTATTTTTTTATCAGATGCTATAGTTTTTAATAAATTTTCTATACAATCTCTATATAGCTTTACATCAGCATTTAGACAAAAAATGTATTCTGTAGAAGATTGCCTTATACCTATGTTTCTTCCTTCAGACCTATTACATCCCTTTTTAACTATTAGTTTAATTGGATATTTTTTTTCAAGATTTTTTATAAATTCTATACTACCATCTGTAGAGCCTGCATCTACCACTATTAGTCTATTTGGTGGTAGAGTTTGATTAAATAAAGAATGGAGACACGTTTTTAGATTTTTTATTTCATTATAGATTGTTAATATAGCATCAATTTTATGTTTCATTTTTTAAACAGCATTCGCTATAATTTTATTTATTACCTTTTCAAATTTTTCTATAAAAATATACACATCAAATCTTTTTGAATTTTTAATACAATCAAAAGTTTTAAATTTATTTTCATCAAACGTTAGAATAGTTTCCATGAGACTTTTTTCATACGGAGGATTAATTATAATTCCAGTCTTTCCATCTATTATAGTTTCTGGTAAACCACCTTCATTACTAACTATAGCTGGTTTTCCTGAAGCATTTGCCTCAATTGGTATAATACCAAAGTGTTCTTTTTCTGAAATATAAATAACAGCTTTACAAGTAGCATAAAGTTCTATTAATTTTTCCTCAGTTACTCCACCAAGATAAGTTATGTTGTTGTATTTCAATGATAGCTTTCTGATATATTTAGAAAGAGGTCCTGTCCCAACTATTACTAATTTATAATCAGGAAGTTTAGCAAACGTTTTCGCTACTATATGAACTCTTTTATGAGGGTATAATCTACTTACCATTAAAAAGAAATCGCCATATTTCTTAAAATAAAATTTCCTAGTTTCTACAGGAGGATATATTACATTTTTCACATTCACACCAAAATATTCTTCGTAAACTTTTTTGGTATAAATAGAGTTCGCAATTATTTTATCCATACTTAAAATTCCTTCTTTTTCCAACTTTTTAAAATAGAGCCTGTGTATTAATTTATAGATCTTTGTTAAATAATTTTTTTTATAACTTTCTCTTTCTAAAACATAAGTTAATGGTTCTGCTTGTATATAATAGATTTTTGGAATATTGAGAAATTTTGCGAAAAACATTGTATAAAATCCTGAGAAAATAGCAACATCAAAATTTTCATTAAAAAAGTTGGCAAATTTTTTAAGTTGTTTAGCGAAAAATAAAGATGTTTTAAATAATTTTAAAATACTAATCTTAGATAATAATTGATTTAAAAAATTTTTCTGATAAAATATTTTTGCGTTAACAAGATCACTGTAAGTTAAATTTTTGTTATAAAACCAAGTAACTATTGATGCTTTGAAGTGTTTACTTAGAACACTTATGACTCTTTCACCACCACCTTTTTCTATTAAAAAGTCATGAAACAATATATGTTTAGTTTCTTTCTTCATCGTGCCTTTCATTCATATTCGAATTTTCATATATTTCTATAACAAAGTAATTTAGAAAATTTTTAATTATTTAAAGAACTTATATACTCTATTAAAAGCTTTTTTAAGAACCTTATAGGTTTAGGTAATTTCTCTTGTGTTTATTTGCTTACTTCAGTTAACATGTAAATAGTTGGTCTTAATTGGTAAATAAATTTATAAATTTTTTCTTCAAAGCTACTCATAATTTTTATAAGATTTGGATGGGTTGAGATGTATCCGCAGATTTGACCAAACACAATTATTTTTTTAATCCTAAATTTGTTTTGTTTACACAGTTTAACTATTTTTAAAATATTATTTGCTTTATAATAAACCTTAAATTTCTCTCTCGATTTTCTTAAGCGAAGCCATATTTTTCTTATATTAATAATTTTTTGAAGCCAAAAAAGAGAAAAAATAAGATTGTTTGTGTTTGTAGTTACAAAAATAAATTTTCCTTCATTTTTCAATACTCTTCTTACTTCTTTAAATACTTTTTTTGGATTATTGAAATGTTCTATACCAAAAATACATATTGCCGCATCAAAAAAACTGTCTGGAAATGGAAATTTTTGTTTATCTACATCACAAAATTTAACGTTATTACTAATTACACTCAAATCTTTGTCGATGCCCCAAAATTCAATTCCATTAATTTTTAAATAGCTTGATTCTAATTCTTTTCCACAAGCTATGCTAAGCACCCTCTTTGGTTTAATTTTTTTTAGAAAATTTCTTAAACTAGTTTTAAATTGAAAATTTTTTTTATTAGTTACTATACTATTTTGATTATCCCCCATAAATATAGTTTACAGTTTCGATATTTTTGTTTTAGAGCGTCTCGCTAAAATTAAGCTATTTAAGTAACTTTTAAAATAAATTTGTTTTATTCGCGTGTTTACCCAAATTTTTCAAGAAAATGTTTATAGAATAAAACTATACTTCCTTAAGCTAAACTCTGTATTTCATAGTGAAGCTTATCTAAGCTATTTCTTTAACTTACACAAAATAAAAATATTAAATTTTCCCTTTTTGATTTTTTCATATTTTATTTGATGTTTGGATTTAACAATATATCTTAAAATAACATTAAGCCATCTAGTGAATAACCAACAATACGAATGTAATACCTCTATTTTTATAGTTTCAAAACCATGTTTTTTTAGTTTTTTAATCAAATCCTTTATAGAATAATGTCTATGAATACAATCTCTTTTTATCAGTTTCCATTTTAGCCATGCTGGATCCCATATATCAAAAAACTTTATATGACGTGGTGTTGAAAGAAATAATAAACCATTTCTTTTTAAAACATGCTTAATATTCTTCAAAGCTATATCATCATTCTCTACATGTTCAAGTACTTCCGCACAAATAACTTTATTAAACACACTTTTCTTAAAAGGAAGATTTAAAAGATCGGCGCATATCAAATTTTCAAATCTATGAGTCAAAAGAGCTTTTTTATCAATATCTATACCAATGGCTATGTTTGGTATAATTTTATTTAAATAGTTTACCCTACTCCCATCAAAACAACCAACATCCAATATTTTATCTTTCTTATTAATTTTAATCCAACCAAAAAATAACTCTACCATTATTATTTTGCCATTTTCTTATATGTGTTTGATGAAAAAGATAACATAATCCATAATATACTTTTTTTATTTTTAATTGCTGTCGAACAGATATAGCTTCAAATTTTTTAAAAAGATATTAGCTGCTTTCATAATATTTAAAACATTATTATAAATTATTCATGATAGTTTTTATTGTTGGTACAAAAGCCGAACTAATAAAAACTATTCCTGTAATGAGGGAATTGGAAAAAATACATGTTGATTATTATTTTATTCACACTGGACAACATTCAATAACTAGCTTAATTAATGATTTCGGAGTTAAAAAGCCTGATATTATATTATATACACCACCGAAACTTTCTTCGAGATTTATGGTAAAGATTCATAAGGCAAGTTTTTGGGCACTGCCCTTAGTTTATAAACTGCAGAATGTAATAAAAAAACTTAAACCAGTATATGTGCTATATCATGGAGATACTATAACAACATGCGCAGCAGCCATAGCTAGTTCACGCACATTAAATTTATTCAAGAAATGGAAGAACGCTCATTTAGAAGCGGGCCTTCGTTCATTTAATCTATTAGAACCGTTCCCCGAGGAAATTTCTAGAAAAATTGCTGATAGATTTTCAGATACATTATTTGCTCCTTCTGATTTAAGTGTGAAAAACCTAGAAAAAGAAAAACTAAACGGAGAAATAATAAAAGTTGGTAATACTATTATTGAGTCTGTTTTTATTTCTTTAAAACTTGCTAGGAAGAAAAGAATTAAAAAACCTAAAGAAAAAAAATACGTTGTAGTTAATATACATAGACATGAAAATATAAAATCAAAAGAAAGAATGAAAAAAATTGTTGAAATAATTAAAAACGTCTCATTACCAATTTACTGGCCTATTCACGATAACACAAAGAAACAAATAGAAAAATTTGGTTTATTTAAAGAACTACATAATAGCAATATTAAATTTTCTTCTTTGCTCGGTTATATTGAGTTTATACATCTTCTTAAAAATTCTACATATATAATAACAGATGGTGGTTCTATTCAAGAAGAGAGTTTAGTACTTAAAAAACCATGTATTTTGTTAAGAAAAGCCACTGAAAGGCAAGAAGGGTTAAAAACAGGGATAAATTTTTTAACTAAGTTAAATGTAAATTATGCAAAAGAAATTATAGATATGTTAGAAAGTTCAAGTTTTAAAATACCTAAGTTTAAAAACCCTTATGGAGACGGTAAAGCTTCTAAAAGAATTGCAAATTATATAATACAAAATTTAAAATGAGGATATTAATTACTGGAGGGGCTGGTTTTATAGGTTCGCATTTGGTAGATTTTTATTTGGAGAAAAATTGTGAGGTTATAGTATTGGATAATTTTTCTTCTGGATTTAAAGAGAATCTTAGAAAGAATAAAAACTTAAAGATTATAGCTGGAGATGTATTGAATAAGAATTTGGTGCTTTCGCTAACAAAAGGATGTGATATAGTTTTTCATCTTGCCGCATTTCACCCAAACACTGTCGGACATATAATTAAGCAATCTTATGCGGATCCTTTAAAGGACGCAAAAGTTACAGTGCTTGGCTCAATAAATGTTTTAGAGGCTGCAAGAAAAAATGATTGTAGAGTTGTTTTAGCATCAACAGCTGCAGTATATGGAAATCCTATTAAGAACCCTGTAAGTGAGAAGAGCAAAATAGCACCCATATCTCCGTACGGCATGTCTAAATATTGTGCAGAAATTTATTTTCAAAGATATTATAAAATATATGGTGTAGAGATGTCCATAGCTAGAATATTTAATACATATGGACCTAGACAATTTAAGTATATACATTTTGATATATTAGAAAGATTAAGACGTAATCCGAATAGATTAAAGGTGTTTGGAAGTGGTGAGGAGATGAGGGATTTTATTTTTGTAAAAGACACTGTAACTGCATTGAGTTTATTGGGTGAACATGAGAAGGCTTTAGGAGAAATATTTAACATAGGAAGCGGGGAAGGAATTGAAATAAAAAAATTAATAACGATAATGTTAAACATTCTAAAATTAAATCCAGTAGTTGTTTATACCTATAGAAGTTGGTGTGGAAACGTTAAAAAAATTTATGGAGACATAAAAAAGATAAAGAAACTCGGATGGAAACCAAAATATAGTATAGAAAAAGGTTTAAAGGAATTTATAAAATGGTATCAAGAAGTGCGAGGAAAAATTAGATGAACGTATTACATGTTTTTGGCGGAGTTCGTGCATTTAAGATGTGTAAAACTTTAGCTGAAAACGGATATAAAGTGTGGTGTTTGACACTAGAGAACCCAGCCCCATATAAGGCTTATTTGTCTCATAGAAATATTTCAGTCATACAAAAATTTGTAGGAATATACGAGAAAATAAAAGGATTACGCCTGGGAATTATTAAACTACATTTTGTGTTCTATCCACTTTTCATCTTCGAAATAGCGAAAATTTGTAAAAAAAATAAAATTAGAATAATTCATGCACATAGGCATACTGGTGCTATTGTTACACTAATAGCCAAAAAACTATTTAAATTAGATTGTAAAATTATTTTTGATTATCACGATCCTTTAGAAATCGAAGATAAAAAAACTTTATTCATTAAAATTTTTCACAAACTAGAAGAATACATATGTTCAAACACAGATTTCATTCTTACACAGGGTGAAGAGCACTGCAAACTTCTTTTAAATAGATGGCGCATACCTAGAAAAAAAATTGGATACATTTATAACTCTGTTGATATAAACTTATTTACTCCAAGAAAAAGAGATAAAAGTTTTCTTAAAAAATTTGGTATTTTTGGTAAAACCGTACTCTTTGTAGGTTCTATCGTACCGTGTTTTGGTATCCATAATCTAATTAGAGCAGCTAAAAATGTTTTAAAAGAAGTACCCGATACAGTATTTTTAATTAGAGGTATTATAAGAAATCGAAAATACTACAGAACTCTTGTTGAAGAGATTAAAAACAGAGAATTAGAAGATAAGTTTGTTTGGTTACCATATCTCAGTCAAGAAGAAATGGCAAAACTAATTGCGTCTTGTGATATAGGTTTAATTCTTCACGTAAAAGGATATCTAATCACAGAAACCGCAGTGCCGAATAAAGTTTTTGAATATATGTCCTCTGGTATACCATTGATAGCCAACAATCTTCCTAATTTAAGAAGATTTGTAAAACATAATTACTCTGGAATTATATGCAATACTGATAATCCTGAGGAACTAGCGAAAGCTTTAATAGTTTTGTTAAAAAACAATAGGCTAAGAAAAAAATTAGGATTTAATAGTCGAAAAGTATGTAAGAAAATGTTTAACTGGTCTATCGAGTCAAAAAAATTAATAGATATATACAAAAAACTTAAAACGTAAAATTAAGCAATTTAATATTTTTTATAAAAATTTTATTATTCAGTTAGTATGGAGTTATTAATGATATATAAACTTAATATGACCAATTATGTAAAAAAGTGCCGAAGCGGTTAAAAAGAATTGATATAGAGGTTACCGAGATTATAAAAAATTTTAGAATTAAAATATTTTACGACATTAATATACTTATGATTAGTTTATTACATAATTCATTAATTAGACTTTGTATTCGAAACATGTTTATACTGCTTTATACCTTTTCCATAAACTTTTTGGCTTGTTTTTTTCAGAGCCCTTATATTAAAATACTAAGAGAAGTAATCACATTAGTTTTTCCTAGAGCAAAGATAGTCTTCAAAAATGCC
>JANXEB010000024.1 GCA_025058985.1 Candidatus Aenigmatarchaeota archaeon | reverse complement strand
TTGGTTCTTTAATATCTATTTTTATCTTTAGTATGTTTAATCCATCTCCGTTTTTTATTCGTGGTGTGGGTTGTATATCTTGGGTTTTAACTAACTGTGTATTGTTTTTAAATAATAAGTTAAATTATAAATGAAGAAAATTTTTTTTCTCTTTTCTTTTTTCTTTTTCTTTTCAAAAATCTTGGGTATTATTCGTGAAATACTTTTCGCTAATTTTTTAGGAACCTCTTCTTTAGCTGATATAATAAGATTTTCTTTTAATTATTATATTTTTGTGGTACATCTTTTTACTATGGATGCATTTTATAATACTTTGGTCCCCTATGTAAAGAAGACAAAAGATTTTAAATATTTTAGGAATTTTGTTTATACTTTAACCTTTTTCTTTTTTATTGTAGGATTTGTTTCAGTAATAAGTAGTGAAAAAATTTTAAGTTTTATAAAAACTCCAACTCATTCTGATAAATATATTTTTTTATCATTTCTACCTTTTAGCATATTTTATTTTTTATATATTGTTGCTACAGGGTATGAGTTATCTATAGGGGAATATACAATTTCTTCGTTACGTCCTGTTATACAAAATATTGGTTTTATATTTGGGTTGTTAATGTATGCTATTTTTAAAGTTCCTTTTTTAATTGGGTTTTTTATAACAGTCAGTTATATTTTTTCGTTATTAATGTTTTTGCTTATTTTTAAGAAAAAGAAACAAGAACCATTTTTAAACAAAGAAGATCTTGTTGATAGTAAGAAAGAAACAAAAACAACTTTTTTTAATTTATTTTTTTTTCAGCTATTTTGGAATATTACCTTTATATATGAAAACATCACAGCAGGCAAGTTTGGCAGTGGAGAAATAGCAGGATTAAACTATGTTAAAGCTTTAATAGAAACGCTACCTATTTTGGTTTCTGTACCTTTTTCTAATATATTTTTAATAGAGTATGTTTTGGATATTAAAAAAGATAAAAACAGGTTGTTAAAATTAATATATATTTGTTCTTTAGTGGGTTTTTGTGTATTTATACTTTTTTTATTTTTTGGCAAAGAAATATTACATATTCTTTTTTATCGTGGAAGTTTTGATCAAATTTCGTTAAAAATTTGTCATAAATATCTTATAACTTTTTCTTTTGGGGTGGTTGGTTATTTAAATTTTTTTTTATTCCAGAGATTTTTTAGTATACATAATCTGAGTGGTTATCATTTAAAAATAGGATTTATTTCGCAGATTTTAAATATAGTTGGTTTAGCATTTTTACCTAAGATTTATGGAGCATATAGTATTGGTGTAGCGTTTTCAGTATCTCAAAATTTTTATTTTTTGTTAGCTTTGAATAAATTAAAAAAATTATGAAAATTTTTTTTATTTCAAAAACTTATTTGTCTAAATTATCTTTTAACCAGCTTATAGAAATTAGCAAGCTTGGTGCAGAGGTTCATTTGGTCACTCCATCTCATTGGGGTAAACAAAAAGTAGAGTATAATTATAAAGAAAAAGAAGGCGTTTATATACATTTTCTTGAAAGATACTTTAATGGCAACAACCATTTATGTATAAACAAAAAAGGGTTAAGAAAAATACTTCAAAAAGTGCCTTTTGATATTATACATTTAGATGAAGAGCCTTATAGTTTAATTTCTTTTCAATGTGCAAATATAATAAGAGAATTTAAAAAACCCTTTGTATTTTTTAGCTGGCAAAATATTTATAAAAGTTATCCTCTTCCATTTTGTATGATTGAGAAGTTTGTTTATAAATACTCTGTAGGTGCTGTAGCTGGTAGTAACGATGCTAAAAATGTGCTTTTAAAAAAAGGTTATAAAAAACCTATTGTAGTTTCTTCTAATGTAGGAGTTGACATAAATAGTTATAAAAAAGTTGATGTTGAAGAGCTTAAGAATCGCTTTAATTTAAACAACAAGATAGTTATCGGTTATGTAGGAAGGTTAGTTAAAGAAAAAGGTATATATATTTTGTTAAAAGCTTTTTTAAGGATTTATAAAAATTTTAAAGATATTGTCTTAATATATATAGGTTCAGGACCTGAACAAAAAAATTTAATCAGAATTATAAAAAATTCTAATCTTACTGAGGTTGTTTATGTTATAAATTTCATTTCCTCAACACAACTTATTTGTTATTACTCTTTGATTGATATATTGGTACTGCCTTCTTTTGAATATAAAAATAAGTTTTTCTTTTGGAAAGGATGGAAGGAACAGTTTGGAAGAGTGTTAATAGAGGCGATGGCATCTGAGGTGGCTGTAGTAGGTTCATCTTGTGGAGAAATACCTAATGTTGTTGGTGATGCAGGGTTGATTTTTAAAGAAAAGGATGATTTAGATTTATCATGTAAAATAAAAACTTTACTTACTAATAGAGCTTTAAGAGATTTAATTAGTAAAAAAGGGAGAGAAAGAGTTTTAAAAAATTATAGTTGTCAAGTAATTGCTAAACAATTATTTGATTTTTATTCTAAAGTTTTAAATAAACATTATGAAAATACTTATTGATGGACGTGTGTTAAAGCATAAATATACAACAGGTGTAGAAAGGTATACAATAGAAGTTTTGAAAGCTTTTGATAAATTAAATCTAAATTATGAACTTGCTTTACCATTTTCAAAAATTAGGTATCTTCAACATATTTGGGAGCATATAGTATTGCCTATAAATTCTAAAAAATACGATATTTTGTTTTGTCCTGCTAATATTTCTCCGATTTTTAAATTTAAAAATATAAAACAGGTTATAGTAATTCATGATTTGTCTTCTGTTTATTATCCTCTTATGTATAAAAGAAGTTATACACTGTATTATAATACCTTTACACCATTAATGTTGAGAATATCCGACAGGATAATTACTTGTTCTGAAACAGTAAAAAAAGAAATATCTAAAAAATACTTGATCCCAGATGATAAAATAGTTGCTATTCCCAACGGTATTAGTGAAGTATTTCTTTCATCAGATAAAGAAATAAAAAAAGAGAAAGAAAAATATATTTTGTGTGTTGGGACATTAAATCCGAGGAAAAATTTAAAGAGAGTAATTTTTGCTTTTAAAAAATTGCTTAATAAAATTGAACATAAACTTTATATTGTAGGAGGATATTTTAATATTTACTCTAAAGATTCTCAATTAGAGTTTCTGTTAAAAACTATTCCTAAAGATAGAATTAAAGTATTCGGATATCTTAAAACTGACGAAGAACTTAAAAAACTCTACAGTTTAGCAGATTGTTTTGTGTTTGCTTCTTTGTATGAAGGTTCTGGACTACCTCCTACAGAGGCTATGGCTTGTGGTTGTCCTGTTGTGGTTTCAAATATTGATGTATTAAAAGAAAGATGTGGTGATGCAGCATATTATGTTAACCCTTACGATGTAGAAGATATTGCTGAAGGAATATATAAAGTAACAACAGATTTTTCACTGAAGGAGATCCTTATAAAAAAAGGATTAGAAAGAGTAAAAAATTTTTCATGGGAAAAAACAGCAAAAAATATAATAAAAGTTTTTGAGGATGTTTTATTAAGATGAAAGTAGCGTTAGTGCATGATTGGCTTACAGGGATGCGTGGTGGTGAGAAAGTACTTGAAGCATTGTGTGAACTTTTTCCAAATGCGGATTTGTATACTTTAGTTCATATAAGAGGTAGCGTTTCTGAAATTATAGAGAATAGAAAAATCTATACTTCTTTTATTCAGAAACTGCCAGATGTTGAAAAAAATTAT
>JANXEB010000115.1 GCA_025058985.1 Candidatus Aenigmatarchaeota archaeon | reverse complement strand
GATGCTCTACTATTAAATTGGAATATTCATCTATTTTTATGTAGAAATTTTGTTTGGTTATGTTTTTAAAACTTACTATAGTCTCGAAATAACAATCTCTACAATTAACTAATAAATTAATTGCGTATGCTTCTAATATTTTTAAAATATAGGAAGAATACTTCGCGGATAAATCTTTTTTAACTCTAATTGAAGAAATATCAAACATGTTCGTTATCAAAATAAATAAAAAAAAGCTGATTGTAGCATATATTACAAACTGTATAATAACTACCTGAGATTTCATTAAGAAAAATATATCATTATTATGTTTGTCTTATCCTTTTTAGAAAAAGAAATCTGTAGGTTTTTTAAACTTGTAGATTTTAATGGAGATTCTACTCTATATTCAAATGTTTCTCTATCAGAAGTTAAGTTTCTAAAGTTTATTTTGTAAGATATTCTAAAATACTCACCCTCTCTATCTGCTCTAGCACAAATACAAAAAAATTTATCTAAGCCAAAAATTCCTTCACTTCTTTCACACTTACCATTACTAATGTTACAAGAATCAAAAATAGATAACCATCCATGCTCTACCGCTATATTAGTGCTTTTTGCAATAGTTTCGAAGCTAATGTAATTTTCACTACTATTAACTTTCCAAATTCCATCTATTGGCGAGGAAAATAACTGATTAGAAGCTCCTTTTACAGCATTTTCTATTTTTGATGGTAAAGAATTAAAACTATAAACATCAAACATATCTCTTAATCTCTCTACTTTTATTGAACTTTGTCTTTTTTCAATGAGTGGCATTCCCCAAAAATAAGCAGAAGAAACTAATGTTATTGTTAATACTGCTATAGTTACTAAGGCAACTATTTCTGATTGAGACTTCATTTTGTAAGCTCTTGTTTTTTTAGCGGAGGTAATGTAGGTTTTCTTGTTCTTTTTTCTATTTCTTCTAGTGTTGTAACTATTTTTTCGTTTAACTCCAAAATTCTTTTATTATTTTCTAATAGTTGTGTTATTACTTCGGACTCTATAGGCTTAACTTTTTCTTCTTCTTTTTTAGGACTGTACTCTTCTTCAGAACCAGTTTTTATATATGTTAATAGTTCATTTAAATTAGAAATCAAAGTATCTAATCTTCCAGGAATCTTGGAAAGCTCTATGGTTAATGCATCATTAGCTCTTACTATTTGGTGAACAACTTCTTGATTCATTTTTATTATTCCAACGATATCTTTCAAAAATTCTCTTACATCAAGTAATTGTTTTGTTGATTCTAATTCTTCAATTTTTTTTTCAAGTTTTCTTAAAGGAGAAACTGGAATAAGTTCAAACTCCTCTTCTGGCATATATTTAATTTTATCTTTATAAATTAAATTTAAATGAGATACAAAGAGTTTTATAATAGGAAATACTGTTTTATAAATAAATTTTTACTTAAAAACAATGATAGAAATAAGAACATCTAGAATAAAAAACTTACACAAATATTTGATAGGCTTTGCTTTTCTAATTTTCGGACTACTTAATTATTTCAAGCTTTTTATTTTTTACTTGGTTTTTCCATTCTCTAATTTTATTTATTTATCGAATGTAGCAATTGGCTTTTTAATAGTGTTGTATACAGAAGTTAAAAGAATGAATACAAGATATATAATAAAAGAGAATGAAATAACAGAAGTTAAAGGTCTTATAATAAGGAAGAGAACAAATGTTTTGTTAAGTAGAGTCTCTCATATAAAATTAAAACAAAATCTCATAGATAGAATTTTTGGAGTTGGTGATATAGAAATTTTTGTTGAAGACGAAACTCCTGAAATGATAATAGTTGGGGCTAAGAAAGCTAAGGATGTATTGAGGTATATAGAAAGTAGAATTGGTCAAAAAGAAAAGAAAGAAATTGAAAAAATTAGTTACATAGAAGAAAAAAGAACTAGCTACGAAAATGTGGAAAAATTAATAAAAAATAGATTTAAGAATAGTGGAATTATAAAATTCATTGCAACAAAGTTTTTTGATATCGAAAGAAAATGGAAATCATTAGTATACGTTGACGACGTTTATTATTTGATAGAATTGGATGAAAAAGGAAAAATTGTTTCTGAAATTAGATTAAGAAGTGAAGAAGTTGATAAAATTAAAGATAAGTTCTTATAATTTCCTCTAGTGAATCAAAAACTTCTATTCCATTTTCTTTAAGAATTTTTTTGGCAATTTCTTCATTAGTTCCAGAAATTCTTATAAAAATAGGAATATTTAATTTTTCTTCTACTATGGCTTTGGCAACTTCATCACATCTCGTAATACCACCAAAAATATTGAAAATAACTTTTTTTGGTTTTCTCATTTTTATTATCTTTAAAGCTACTTTTATTTTTTCAGCTAATGCTCCACCACCAATATCCATAAAAAAAGCTACATCAGTAAAAAAATCCATGGTAGCCATTGTTAAGCCAGCACCAACACCAACAATTCCTATACTTCCATTTAAATCAACAAAACTAATACCATTTTCAAAAGCAATTCTTTCTATTTCATTTTCTATTTCGATTTTGATATCTTTATGTTTATATAAAGAATTATTGTCTATTATTATTTTAGAATCTAATGCAATATAACTATTTTTTGATAAAACTAAAGGATTTATCTCTACTAACTCAGCATCATAATCAATTGCTATTTTTAATAACTTTTTTGCAATTTCCTTTATTTTTTCATTAGCATTATTAAAGTTTAATTCACTAGCTTCGCTAACATCTATACCACCTTTCTCAGAAAATAGAACTTTTAGTTTTCTTTCGTAAGTATCTAGGAATACTGCTAAATAGAATTCTTTTTCAAAATAAATTCTTTCTTCAACTAATATTTCTTTTATACCTTTAGAAAAAAGTGTATTAATGTCTTTAAAAAAGTTTTGTTTATTAGAGAAAATTATTAAATTATTTTTCATTCTATTTCCAAACAATACTTGTGCTTTTAAAACAAGTTCTTCAAAATCAAACTTCAAACTTTCTAAGTTAGTATCTTTTGTTACTAAAAAAGATTTAGGTATTTCGATTCCATATTTTTTAAAAATTTCTTTCCCTATATATTCTTTAACTCTCATTTAAATCAAAAAATTCTATTGCATTTTTACTAGTTTTTTCAATAACTTCCTTTAAATCGATTTTCTTAATATCAGCAATTTTCTCACAAACAAATTTAACATTAAGTGGAATGTTTCTTAGATTTCTATTATTTGGATTGTTCCAAGGAGAATCTGTTTCTGTCATTATATATTCTAAATCTAAAGTTTTAACTATTTCTTTATGTTTATTACTTCTATCAACTATTGGACCAACAGTTATTTTAAAGTCATTTTCCCCTATTACTTTAACTAAATCTAATGCTCCAAATAAATGTAATAAAACTTTTTTTGCATCTTCTTGCTCTAGAATTTTTATTAAATCTTTATAAGCATCTCTACAATGAATTACTAGAGGTTTTTTTATTTCTCTTGAAAATTCTACAATTCTTTCTAAAAGCTCTTTTTGTTTATTTCTCCAATAATCTTCTTTAATCCAAAAATAATCCAAACCAACTTCTCCAATACCTTTAACAAAGTTCAAATTTTCTTTAACAAAATCAAAAAAATTTTCGACATCCTTTTCTGAAATTTCTTTTATATATTCTGGGTGTAAACCAAAGCATGCGTAAACAAAATTTTTATGCTTTTTAACAATTTCTATAGTTTTCAAAAAATTCTCTATTTCACAAGCACTTGTAATTATTGCTTTTAATTCTTTTTTACATTCTTCTATTACTAAATCTCTATCATTATCAAAATCCTTTTGCTCTATGTGACAATGGGCATCTATCATATTGGGGAGGCTGGGATTTGAACCCAGGATTTTCGGCACCCCAAACCGACGTCCTAGACCAAGCTAGACGACCTCCCCTACTTAAGCTCACTAATTTCTATGTTCGGTAAAATATTTTTTAATATAAGGTTTAAAATCATAGAGATAGAGCTTTTTTGTTTATTATTGCCTGGAATAATCAGATCTATGTTTGAAGTAACATCATCTGAATTACAAATAGCAACTACTGGGACTTTTGCTATTGAAGCTTCTTTTATTGCTCTTATATCGGTTTTTGGATTTAAAACAAACAGAACGTCAGCTTCATAATATTCATCTACTTGAGGATTTGTTAAAGTACCGGGTAAAAATCTTCCTATATAATATTTTATTTTTAAAGCTTCTGCAAAATTTTTAACTACTTCTTCAAGATTCCTATTTTTTGTATACAAAAGGATCTTTTTTCCTGATAGAAATTTAGCTGCTACTTTTATTCTTTCTTGAATCATTTTTTTATTCAAAATATATCTATTTCTAATCTTTCTTACTATGAATTTTTCCATATTTGTCGTTTTTTTATCACTTCCATACACGACTTTCTTTGAAATGAAGACATCTTTCATAAAAAATAATTTAGAAAAATATATTATGTGAAAGAAAAAGCTTTGATAGAGGCTCTTCTATTTACATCAGATAAACCACTAAGCTTAGATGTCTTAGCAAATTTATCTAGAATTTCCAATAGAAAAAAATTAAAAACTTTAATAGAAGAAATTATAAAGGAATACGAAAAAGAAGAGCATGGAATACTTGTTGTTGAAACACCAAGTGGTTATGAATTTAGAGTAAAACCAGAGTATGCTGAGTTAGCTAAAAATGTAGCTCCTACTAGTGAATTAACAAACGGAATGTTAAAAACCTTAGCTTTAGTTATTTTAAAAGAAAATTGTTTACAATCTGAAATAGTGAAAATACAAGGAAATAAAGCGTATCATTATTTGGAATTTTTAGAGAGAAAGGGGTTTGTAAGGAGAGAGAAAAAAGGCAGGACTAGATTAATAAAAATAACTCAAGAAGTTGAAAAATATTTTGGAAAACCATTAGAAGAAATAAAAAAAGAAATAGTAAAATATGAGGAGCGTTGAAATTCAATCTTTACTTAAGGAAATAAAGGAATTGTTAACTAACAAAAAAATATTGGATTTTCTAGGTTATAAAAAATTCTTTTCTATAAAACTTGAGAATGGTTATTTAAACATTTTTTTACCATATTTTTTCTTTTTTGATGATAAGCCAATAACAGGAAAAAGATCTAAATTTTCTATGGTAATTTCTAGATTAATTTCCAATAAATTGATAGAAAATATAGAGCAAATAGATTTCGATAGAATTGTTTGTTTTAACATAGGTGTGTTTAAATTAATAGTAAAACTTTTTGGCAATGGAAATATAATTCTATTGGATGAAAATAATAAAGGCATAGCACATTTAAGGAAGTACAAAGTTTTATACGAAGAGAGAAAAACTAATATAGAAAAAGAAATAGAAGAAATAAAAAAATTTGAAAAAAGGGTTGTTGATTTCTTAAGCGAAAATCTATTTCTTGGAAATTTTTATGCGAAAGAAATTCTAAAGAATTGTAAAGTAGATGAAAATTTAAAATGCAGTTCTTTGAGTAGTTATGAAATTAATTCGATAAAAAATGAAATTAATAAACTGTTTAACTCAAAAAAATTCTATCTAGTGATTAAAGATTCAAAGGCATCTTTTTCTATAAACTATGAGGATGAAAATGGAATATGTTACGAAAATGAAAGCTTGAACGAAACTATAAAAAAGGTTTTTGAAATAGTTACATTGCCAAGAAAAAAGAAGAAAAGGATTGAAGTAGAAAAAAAAGAGGATATTGAAAAACAAATAAAAGATTTGGAAGAAATAACAAGAATAATAGAAGAAAACAAGGAAATAATAGAAGATGTTATAAAAAATGTAAATGTTTATAAAAACGAAGGTGGAATAGAAATGGAAGAAGGTAAAGATTATTTCTTTTTAAAATTCGGTGATAACAGAATAAAGCTTTTTTTTAATAAAACTGTTGAAGAAAACATAAATTTCTACAAACAAACTTTAGAAAATTTAAAAGCTAAAATATCTGTTAAAGAAGTAAAAGAAGATGCTTGGTATAAAAAATTTAGATATTTCGTGAGTTCTGACAATTTTTTAGTTGTTATCGGCACTAATTCTTATAAAAATGAAATACTAGTAAAAAAGTTTGCTAGTAGAGATGATATAGTAATGAAAGCAAACATAAAAGGTTCTCCAATTGCAATAATAAAAACTAATGGAAAAGAAGTTCCGAAAACAACACTAGAAGAGGCTGCTTTAATTGTAGCTTGTTACTCAAAGGCTTGGTTGTTAAAGTTTGATTATTGTGATGTTTTTTATGTAAAGCCAGAACAACTAATTAAAGAAGGTTGGATGTCAACTGGTTCTTTTGGAATAGTTGGAGAAAAAAAATTCATTAGAAATGTTAAGCTTGAGCTATGTTTGGGAATAGATATAGAAAGTGGCAAGGTTCTTGTTTCTCATAACAGACTAGTGAAACCAAACTTTAAATACATTTTCTATATTTATCCTGGGAATAAAAAAATTGAAGAAATCGAAGAATATATAAAATCGATTATCGGAAAAAATATAAACATAGATAGAAAAATGCTTGCTTCATCGATTCCTTTTGGTGTTGCCGAAATTTATAGAACTATTGAATAAACTATTGTATCTCCTCTCAAAAAAATATTTCCTATCTTGGTTTTTGTTTGTTCTTTTACTATTTCAGCATTTTCAAGCCACATATTTAAGTGTAAATCTAAAGCTACTAAATCTCCAGTTATTTCTTCACCATTTTTTAGTTTTACTAATATTCTCTTTCCTTTTGCTTTGTCTAGAACATCTATTGGTCTGTTAGAGTTCATTTTATAAAATATTGTAGAGTATTTAAATTTAAATATATATTGCCGGGGTGCCGGAACCAGGTTAACGGGCTAGCCTTGAGTAATCAAGGTTCGATAAATGAAAGAGAGCTAGTGGAGCTTTTGCTCCTTCTGGGTTCAAATCCCAGCCCCGGCGTTTATTAATTTAGCAAGTTTTCTACTAATTTTTAAAACAAAAATTTTAGGAAATTATCATGTAAACTAAAAAACAGACTACTGTTAAAAGTAGTAAATATTTGGGGGTGTTATTCTTTCTGTAATCTATATCTCTTTTTGATGGAACGAATAAATGAAAGTAAAATGGGATGAGGACTTAAAGGTTTAGAAGAATATTCGGGATTAAAGGCAACTCCAATATAAAAAGGATGGTCGCTAAGTTTAACTACTTCAAGATGACCTTCTTCAGAAAATCCGATCGGCTTTAATAAGGATTTTCTGAGAATTTCATAATTATTTATATATTCGGAGTGTCTGTGCCTTTCATAAATAGTATTTTTTCCAAATATTTTTTCTGTTCCTCTACTTTTCTCTAAAGTAGTTTTATGTAAACCAACTTTTAAACTACCATGTTTAACTATAGATGTTTTTTTGAGCACATGTCTAACAAAGTCGTTAACTAAGAAATAAAACCCCCCACCAATACCTATTGTAGGTATTTTGTTTTTTCTTGCTATCTTAAGCAATTCATATTTTCTCTTAATATTTTCATAATCATTAAGTAGTACTATACCATGAAGCTTAAAATCTTTCCTTTTCACATCCCAAACTATATTAACTTTAACATTTTCTTTAATTCCAGCACATTTTAATGCATCTATTATAGAAACGTATGAACCACAAGATTCCATATTATCAACTATTAGTAAATTAATGGTTTTTTTCAAGTTAACTGTTTTTCTGAAAATGTTCTCTAATCTATATCTTTTTTTGATTTTTTTCTTAATATGAAACTTTTGAAAAATAAGATGTGGAATTTTATTTTTTAAAAGGATGAATGGTATCTCGTAAATTGTATCAACAAATGGTATGTAAAAAACACTATTTATTGTTTCCTCTCTGATAAAATTCAAAACTTTTTTATCTATCTTAGTATCTTTACCTCTACAAATTATAATATCTGGTCGCATTCCTATTTGTGTTAGCGTTAGGAACGACATTCTTATTAACTTGGTTTGAGAACTTGAAATTGAAGTAGTAGATTTATGAAGATCCATTAATGGAGCGATTAAGATACCGAATGTTGCATATTCATGAGACAATTCAGCTATTGTCTCTAAGAAAAGTTTATTTTCGATATCTCCAACACTACCACCAACTTCTAATAACACAACCTCACATTTCTTGTTTATAAGAATTTTCTTATACTCTTCTTTTAATGACCTAAACGTCAAAATTTTTCCTTCACCCCTATCTTTTTCTATAATCTCGTATAATAATCTACCATTAGTTATATAGGAGTCTTTATTCAAATTAATTCCTAAAAATCTTTCATAAATACCAGAGTCGGAGTCACATTCTGTACCGTCTTCAAGAACAAAAACTTCTTCGCCAAATGCCTTTAATTTCTGTGTTTTATGATATTTGCACATATTCCCTGTACTATAATTAAGATAACCGTCGAACTTTACTGGACAGACATCAATACCGTTTTCTTTTAATAAGTAGCCAATAGATGCAGAAATATGTGTCTTTCCTATCTCTGAAGTTCCTCCTCCATAAACAACTATAAATTTCGTTTTTTCTTTAACCATTTTATAACTCCTGGTAATTGCTTGATTGAAGAAATGTGATAATCTGCTTTTCGGTTTTTTAATCCTATTGTTATAAAGCCGTATTTCTTAGCTCCTAGAAGTTCATCACTATCATGTCCCAAAAATACTTTATTCTCTCCATTTTTAAATAGTTGAAATAATTCTGGTTTTTCCATCTTACATGAATTAGAGGTGTACATTCCTTCAAAATATCTTTCTATTTTCAATATTTTTAGAATTTTTTTCATTTCTTTCACAGAATAGACACTATCCCTTACACCAATGATTTTTACTCCCATCCTTTTAAGTGTGAGAAGAATTGACCTTGAATATTTATAAAGTTTGATATATTTCTTCAAATTTTTGAATTCAAACTCTATATATTCTCTTGCTAATTTTTTGTAATTCTTAGAGTCTATAGCTTCAAAGTACTTTTCTATACACTCTCTATATGTAATTTCTCCTTTTCTAGCCATTTTTGCAAGAATTGGAAAGATCTCTTTATCAACCTTTTCTACCAATTTCAAGTTTATTTTATGTCTCCTAAAGAAACTATCAGTTAACTTTTTGTATGCGTTTTTATCATTGAAAATCCAGATTCCAACAACATCAGAAAGTAAGATAACTTTTTTCATTTTTCAAACAACTCTATTACTTTGTTTTTCACATATTCTATATCCCCCATTATACTAAATTTTGGGATGGTAGCATCAAATTTATTAAAAAACAAATCACATCTTTTTCTTCCTAATTCTTCAGTATCAATACTTTTGCCAAAATAATTGAATTTATTCAGACAAACATAAGCTCCACGCATTAAAAAAACTGGCAAATTAATGAGATTATTTCTAACATAAAATTCTTGAAGTTCGGAAACTAGCCCAGAACTAACTTTATAAGGATAAATAAAAGGCTCAACAATAAGAGATATTTTACTTGTAGTCTTACTTCTTTCATTTTTCCTTAAATCAATTAAATATGTTTTGTAATTTTTCTCATCACTTTCTTGTTCGATAGCTAATTTTTTAATTTCCTCATCAATTTCATCAAAATAAAAAGGCTTTACATTAACAACTTTTGAACCACCAACAATGGTATTATTTAATGGGGATATTACTGTGTTTTCGTTCGAAATGAAATCAAAACCTTCTTTATAAAGCTCTAGTGCCAGTCTCGTTTTTCCACTTCTTTCCCTCCCTATAATTAAAATACCTTTGTTATTTTTTGAAACTGCAGACGCTTCTACACAATATAAATTTTCTTCCTCCCACAATCTCTCAAGTAGCTGAAGTGTTAAAAAGCTCGTTTCAGCTAAACTATATTTTTTAACATACGTAGTAACTTTAGGAAATTTCACTAATTCTTTTGGCTCTCCATATAAGTATTCAATATAACCATTAACTTCAGATATATTGTCTTCACGAAACTCCAAAACTTCATAATCAGGAATAATTCTTGCTGGATATATTGAGGTCATCAAATCATATACGCTATTTATATCAGTAGAAAAAAGAATTTTTTTACCAACTGACGATATTATTATTCTTTTCATATAAAATCACATCCCAATTTAGTTGCTCTTAGATAAGAATAAGCTCTTATTATATGTTTTAACTTCTCATTGTAACCGGAGTTCCAAAAAACTTTTAATTCTTTCATTGCCTTTTTGTGGTAGTTTCTAACTATATTGAAACATTCTTTTTCTATTTCCTTTCTTTTTAATAACGCTAATATCTCTTCTACGTGTTCTTCTTTTCCAAATGTTTTTTCAAAAAAAGTTTTTTCTCTTTCATTCATCTTATCAAGTAAAAGCACAATAGGAAGTGTATAATATCCATTTCGTATATCAGAATAGATTTTTTTACTCTTTTCTAATGAGAAGACCTCTAAAGGATCATCAAATACCCATGCGATAGTAATATAGGTATTATATTTGTAAATATTTTTGTATAATTTTTTTGGGATTTTAGAATTTATTTTAAGTAGTTTTACTGCGCAGAAACCAAAAGGAGCAAAAAAAGGAATAAGTTTTAACCAGTCGTTAATCGTAACATTCTTTTTCTTATACATTTCCTCTTCAAAAAAGAATCCCTTTAACCCATTTTCCCATGCATATTTCAATTCCCTATAGATTCTTTTATCAACTTCATATAGTTTATCAAGGATAATGTTTTTTGACAATTCAATAGAAAGAAGAGCTTTTCTCAAGCCATATTTTTTCCATGTGGATTCAACGCCGCTTCTTATTTCATCTTTATCGAATATATCATCTAAAATAAGTTTAGCTGCGGATAAAGCTTCTATAGATAAAGAAGAGAGAAGAGCTATGTTTAAATCACCATCAAACTCTTTCTGCAAATAATATGAAAATAGACAAAGTAAACCTTTAGAACTTCTGATATGTATAGTATAATATAACGGCTCTGTTATTTTGTTAAAAGGTAGTAATGTTGTAAATTTTGGCAAAAACTCACTATCAAATATTTTTATTACAATCTCTTTATCAGGGTTCATGCTTCTTTTTGGAATGATGTTGCCGAATACGTCGTCAATCTTGGTGTGCATATTTAAGTTATTGCTCTAAAAAAATTTAAGTTTTATTTTTTATTGTGTGATGTTAATAATAACATAGCGAACTATCTAGAAGATAAAAAATTAAACAAAAAATTTAATTTATCCCTCTTTCTAACTCTAAGCAAATCTTCATCTTCCTCTGCATTCACAAGCTTTTCACAGCTCACGGTCATCGGCTAATAACATAAAATACCTATCGCCTTTGAATAGTGTACTCTGTCAGACTTGCTATATTATTAACACCACTACTCCTTTGCAAACTCTCTTCTTTACTCTTAACAAACTCTTCAACCACGTTCATTGTTTTAACAACAGCTTACGGCGTAGCAGTATAAAACGTTTTCCTATCTATTTCATTACCGTGATTGATTTCTCTCCTTATCAAATATCCTAAATCGGCTAACTGTGAACATTTGTTGATAATATAATATTATACGAATAATCCTCACCAAGCTCCTTAAATCTTATCCGAACTTCTTTTGCTTGGGTTGTGTTTCTGCACTTCATTATAATCCTAGCTTCAATCAGGTTCATCAAAAATACGCCCCGATCATCTTTTGAATTTTCCTAACCTTTTGTTTACCCAGCTTAGCTTCCAGTTTCTGCGGTCCAAGAAATGCGTACATAATTTCGTAAAAATGGAATCTACAGTAACTCATATCAACAGATTTCAGATGTACTGTTGCCTTGTCGTCGCAGTTGGCCTTCTCAAATTCCTGCAAATCGATTCGACAGAAATTCTAGAATCGTGTTTAGCTTTGAAAAAGTTTACGTAGTCATTGTAGTAGCAAAGAGACTTTTGTTGCCTAAGAAATCTTCCTATTTCTATCAGCTGTTTATTCAGCCAGTGAGACATTTCTGAACCGACCTTCTCCAGATTTTATAGCAAGAGAAAGTTGGCTGCTGAGAAATTCCGTTAGGATGGGAACTGCGATATCTTTATATAGAAGTAGTGTGTGGGCCTGGCGGGATTTGAACCCGCGACCTACGGGTTTCTTCTTTCATTTTTCAAAGCTTTTAGCCCAGCTGGCTTAAAAGCCTCGGCAGCTTTAAGCTTCCGCCGCTCTACCATGCTGAGCTACAGGCCCATTATACAGTTCTAAATTTACCTTGCCAATGTTTTGTGTGCCAACTATATTTTCTAATTTTGCTACTTTCTCCAAATCCACAATGTGCACAAACTTTTTTTCTTATATGATAACTATGTTTTCCACATCTTCTACATCTTATGTGTTTTGTTCCTATTCTTTTTCCCATTGAGCTCGTGCCTTTAGTCATAAATATTTAAATACCTCGTTTTAAAATATATTATGGCGCTAGTTGTAAAATCTGCTGTTAGAGAACTAATAAAAGAATATAGAGTGAGTGAAGAATTTTTTGGAGCTCTAGAAAAAAAAGTAGAAGCTATTGTAAAGGAAGCTATGAATAGAGCAAAAGCAAACAATAGAAAAACTCTAAGAGCTGCCGACCTTTAAATTTTTTTATGATAATAGGAATTGTTGGGACGATAGGTTCTGGTAAAGATGAAGTAGCAAAATTTTTGAGTAGTTATTTTGGATTTCCAGTTGTTAGATTATCCGACATTATAAAAATTTTTTTAAATAATGAAAAATTTGATAGAAAAAAATTGCAGGATTTAGGAAATGAATTGAGAAAAAAATTTGGTTCAGATATATTGGTTAGAATAGTAACAAATTTTTATAAAGACAATGTTATAATAGATGGTATAAGGAATGTTGCTGAAATAGAATATTTAAGAAAAAATTTTTCAAAATTTATGTTGATAGGAGTAGATGCCGATTTGAAAACTAGGTTCGAAAGAGTTAAAAAAAGAGGAAGAGAAGATGATCCAAAAAGTTTTGAAGAATTTTTAGAAATGGATAAAAGAGATAGAGGTTTTGAGGAACCAGAGTATGGACAGAAAACTGATGAGTGTTTAAAATTAGCAGATGTAAGAATTTTAAACAATGAAGATTTCGATATTGTTAAGAAAAAGTTAATTTCCGAAGTTTCTCAAATTCTTTGAAGGATTTTTTAATTTTTTTCTCACTTTCCTTTAAATCTTTTGCAATGTTACCAATTCCACAGGTATTTCCAACACCAACTATTAAAAAACTACCTTCCGTGTTTTTAATTTTAAGTTTAATTTTTTCAATCACGTCTTTTGCCGAGTTATAAATGGTTTTGTTTAAAGGACCTAAAGCTTCTAAAATGCTCATTTTTATTAAAAGAGAATACAAGTTAACTTTATTTTTCAAGGCTATATTTTCTACAAAAACACTATCTATACCAATACCACCGATTGCAACACCAACTCCTTCAGCAATCGCTCCACTTTTCTCTCCTTCTAGTTTTTGAGCAGCATCTATCGTTATTAAATTTTTAATTTTGTATTTTTTTATTGTGTATTCAATAGCTCTACCTATTCTACCAACTCTACTGCCAAATCCTCTTGCTTTTAAAATATAAATTTTTTTATTATTTAGCTTTCCTTTCAACAAAACACATTCTTCTTTTTTTAAAATTTCTATCGTTTTTGCTTTACTTTCTTTTATTAAATTCAGAGCAATTAATGGTCCAATAGAATCGCCAATAGGCAAGTTGTTTATTGAAGATATTGAGATAGAGTATAATGATTTAGATATTTCTTGTAGCAGAGGCATTAACGTCGATAATTGAAAAGCTAGAGGAACACTTTTAGTTTTTTTAATAAGTTCGATATAGTGAGTAATGAATTTATCGATTTTGTGAATTTCTCCCATTGCAACTATAGATGTAACAAAATTATCTCTTTTATCATAATCTTTATAGAAGAGTAAAGCTCTTTTTTTTATATCTGTTTCACTAATATTTAGTACGTGTTCTATTTTTTCGACTATCCCACTAGGATCTAATGAAACTGGATGAATTATATGGTATTCCATCATGTTTTTTATAAATTCACTTAATTTCTCTCTATCAATTTTATCTTTTTTCACTATTGTTTTTTTTACCTCTTCTTCACACCTTTTTTTAATTTTTCTTATTGAAGAGCGAATAGTTTCGATTTTGGATAAAAATTGTATTAATTGCAGTCTTATTTGTAAATCTGGAAATAGAAAGTTAACAAACACTAAACCTAAGAAGATTAACCAGACTATTGTTTGTATTAATTCGACATTTTGTGCCATATTATATTTAAATATTTTTATACATAATATAATGTTATATGTAATATAATGATCGATGTAAAAAAACATTTTTTGGTACCCGAGTGCGAAATAATAAGTGAAAAAGAAAAAGAAGAATTGTTTAAAAAATATGGAAAATCCCTAAAAAGATACCCAAAGATTTTTTCTACGGATCCTTTAGTGAGAGCGATTGGTGCAAAAGTTGGGGATATAATAAAAATTTATAGAAAAGAGCCCCATTTAAAAAAGACTAAAACAATATATTATAGGGTAGTAGTTGAAGCAAAATGATAAGAGAGGCTTTTATAGATATTCTCAATAGTTTTTTAAAAGAAAGAAGCTTTGTAAAGCATCAGATAGACTCTTATAACTACTTCGTAACTAGAAAAGTGCAAAAAATTGTTGATGAAATAGAAACTATAAAACCAGATATACCGGAAGTCGGTAGCTTGAAGATTAAACTTAGGGATGTAAAATTTTTAAGTCCGAGGGTAGTAGAATCGGATGGAATTGAAAGAGAGGTTTTGCCGTTTGAATGCAGATTAAGAAATCTAACTTACGCATCTCCATTATATATAGGTTGTGATCTTTGGATAAACGATATTAAAAACGAAAAAGAGTATGTTCATTTTGGAGATATTCCTGTTATGGTCAAATCTGTTCTATGTCCACTTTCGAAAATGAGTGAAAATGAATTGATAGCGAACTTCGAAGATCCTAACGATTTAGGTGGTTATTTTATAATAAACGGAACTGAAAGAGTAATGATAGTTGTTGAGGAAATTTCTGAAAATAAAGTTATTGTTGATAAAGCAGATGTAGGAGCTATCGAAGAAATTGCTAGAATTCACTCTGAGAAGGATGGTTATATTCAAAGACATTTATTAGAGAGAAGAAAGGATGGTACTATAACTATAACTTTTGCCAATGTTGTTAGATTGCCATTAGTTGTTTTGTTAAAAGCTCTAGGATTAGAAGATGATAAGGATATTATTTTGACAATTTCTCTAGACGAAGAAGTTCAAGAGAAGTTTTATTTAAATTTAATAGAATCAGAAGTAACTGATAGTAAAGAGGCAAAAAACTATCTTATAAAGCATTTAAAAATAACAAAATCTCCAGAAAAATACGAAAAAATAGAGAAGCTGTTAGACAAATATTTATTACCACATATAGGGCAGGATAAATCTTTTAGAATGGAAAAAGCAGTATTTTTATGTAAAGCAGCCGAGAAATTAATAAAGTTTCACCTAGGAAAGACTGAAAAGGATGATTTAGATCATTATTCTAACAAAAGATTAAGACTAGCAGGAGATTTGCTAGAAATTTTATTTAGGACGATAATGTTGGGAAAGTGGGGATTAATAACGAGAATAAATTTCAATTATGTCAGATCTACGAAAAGAGGAAGATTACCTCCATTAAAAACAGTTGTTGAAGCAAATGTTTTTACTAATCAAATGATATCTACTATGGCAATAGGGGCATGGCCTGGCAATAGAAGCGGAGTTACTCAGAGATTAGATAGAATGAGTTATTTCAAGTCTATATCACATATGAGAAACATAATGTCACCATTAACATCTTCTCAGGAGCATTTTGAAGCTAGAGAGTTACATCCAACACATTTTGGGAGAATATGTGCATCTGAAACTCCAGAAGGAGCTAATATAGGTTTAAGAAAGTATCTTGCTTTAATGTCAGAAGTAACGTTTGATCTATCTAAAGAGGAGATAGATAAAATCATAGAGAATTTACCGAAATATGAAAAAGTGTGAAATATTTTTAGACGGAAAATTTTTGGGTTATACTAATGATCCAGTTAAATTTGTAAAGGAGGTTAGAGAAAAGAGAAGAAGCGGAATATTGCCAACTAGTTTAAACGTCGCCTACTATGAAGATTTAGAAGTTATACATCTTTTTACAGAAGGTGGAAGAGTTAGAAGACCTTTAATAGTGGTCGAAAATGGAAAGCCAAAATTAACTGAAGAACATATTAAAAAACTAAAAAACGGAGAAATTACTTTTTCAGACTTAGTTAAAAACGGAATTATAGAGTTTTTAGATTGTGATGAAGAAGAAAATAGTTATATAGCAATAAATGAAGAAAGTTTAACTAAGGAACATACTCATTTAGAAATTCATCCTGCTTTGATATTTGGTTTTTCAGCTTCTTATGTTCCATTTCCAGAGTTCGATAGAGGAGATAGAGTAAATTATGGAGCAAAGATGAACAATCAGGCGATTTCTATATTTTTGAGAAATGTTCCAATTAGAACTGATACAAAATCTAATCTACTCCTATATTCTCAAGTACCGTTAGTTCAAACTCATTTACCTAAAGCTTATCCTAAACTGTTAGAAAATGTTGGTGGTTTGAATGCTGTTGTAGCCATAACCTCTTACGATTGTTTTAACACTGAAGATGCGATAGTTATAAATTTAAATTCTGTTATGAGGGGGATGTTTTGGTCAATGATGTATAGAACATATGTTATGGAAAGAAAAAGATACATGGGTGGACAAACAGATGAAATAAAAATTCCAGAGCAAGATGTAAAGGGATATAAAGGAGAAGATGCATATAGACAGTTACAGGAAGATGGTATAATTTATCCAGAAGCCATGGTAACTTCTCAAAGCGTTTTAGTAGGAAGAGTTTCCCCACTAAGATTTTTAGGTGGAGGTAAAGAAATGTTTTATGGTAACATAAGAGATTCTTCAATTACATTAAGAGAAGGTGATAAGGGAATAGTAGATAAAGTTTTTGTTATGAGAAGTATAAACGGGGAGAAAATGGTCAAAGTAACCGTTAGAGATCTAAAAATTCCTGAAGTTGGAGATAAGTTTGCAAATAGACACGGCCAAAAAGGGGTTTGTGCACTACTAGTTCCTCAAGAGGATATGCCTTTTACTAAGGATGGTATTGTACCGGATATAGTTTTCAATCCACATGGTTTACCGTCTAGAATGACAGTTGGAATGTTACTGGAAATGCTTTTTGGTAAAGCTGCTTCTTTAGCGGGGTCTACAAAGACGGCAGTACCTTTCGAACCTCTCAACGAGGAAGGTATAAAGGAAGAGTTGATAAAATTTGGTTTTAAAGGAAGCGGAAATGAAATAATGTACGATGGTATAACTGGAAAAATGTTTGAATCAGAGATATTTATTGGTCCATGTTATTTTGAAAAGTTAGATCACTTAGTTAGTAATAAAATACATGCAAGATCAAGAGGTCCAGTAACTTTGTTAACAAAACAACCAACTGAAGGAAGAAGCAGAGAAGGTGGATTAAGATTAGGAGAAATGGAAAAGGATGTTTTACTAGCACATGGGGCTGTGGTTACTTTGAAAGAGAGATTCGATTCAGACAAAGTTATAGTTCCGGTTTGTAGTGAATGTGGTCTTTTTGCTATAGAAAAAGGTGGTAAAAAAATTTGTTTAGTTTGCGGGGAAAGTAAAATTTATGAAATAGAAATGAGTTACGCGTTTAAGTTAATGTTGGATGAATTAAAAAGTATGCACATTTATCCGAAAATTGTTGTATCAGAGGAATGAAAGTAGAAATTGTTTTTAAGTTTTTAGATCCGGAATTAGTTAAGAAGTTGAGTGTTGCAAGAATAAACAAACCAGAACTTTATGATGAAGAAGGTTATCCGAAAGAAGGGGGTGTTATGGATCCTAGGTTGGGAGCTATTGATCCAGGAGTAAGATGCAGAACATGTGGTCAAACTCTTGGAGTATGTCCGGGACATTTTGGTCATATTGAACTAGCTAAACCGGTTGTTTATGTTTTGTATGCGAAGGTAA
>JANXEB010000009.1 GCA_025058985.1 Candidatus Aenigmatarchaeota archaeon | reverse complement strand
TAACTTTTTCTTTTTATGTATTTATCCAAAATTTAGATAAGCTGAAATTTACTCCTAGGGTTTACGAAAACGTATTTTGGTTTTTTTCTTATGTTATTATAGTTATTATAGTAACTTATTTGATTATTCCGGCCAATTTTTTTGATACAGTCTTTCATGTAATATCTGCAATAACAACCACCGGTTTTTCTTATGTAGACCTGAACAATTATGAGGAATATGTTTATCTATTTTTCATTGTAATGTCTGTTGGTGGTTGCCTTGAATCTACTGCTGGTGGTATAAGAATTGATAGAATAGTGATATTGATGAAAGGAATTTCCTTAAGAATAAAGCAGTTCATAAACCCGAAAAATGCTGTAACAGTAGAGAAATTTTGTAACCAAATTTTGAATGACGAAATAATAAGTTACTCTGGTTTAATTTTGTTTTCTTATATTCTTTTAGCGATTATATTGGCTTCTATGATTAACTATGAGGTAGGAGACTTCAAAAAATCTTTTTTTACCATAATCTCTTCTTTAAGTAATGTTGGTTTAGAACTCGGAATAGTGAGGGAATTGAGCACTTTCTCTAAAATTCTTATATTGCTTTCTATGTTCATTGGTAGATTGGAAATAGTAATTCCGCTAGCTTTCATACCAGCCTTGCTAAAACTAAAAAAATAGCAACCTAGATTTTATTAAAAACAATGAAATAGTTAAAACTATTCTTATACCTCTTATCATTGTAGAAACTTTTTTGTATTTAACACCAACCTTTACTTGTTTTAGTTTAAAATTTTCTTTAATAGCTGTTAGTAAAACTGAAGCCTCTAGTGTATAGCCGCCATGTATTTTTTCAACTAGTTTTTTTCCGAAATTTTTATTGAACGAAAAATAGCCACAAGCTACATCCTTTAATTTTTTTCCATATAAAACGTTGAATAAAGCCCTTAAAAATTTATTTCCAAGTTTATGTCTAAAAGGCATTTTTGAAAAATCTCTGTAGCCAAAGACGATATCGTATCCTTTTTTTAAGTATTTCAACATTTCTAAGGAATCTTTTATATTATATTGTCCATCAGAATCTGCAATAACAAAAAATCTAAACTTATTCAAGCTCTTAAGTAATGCTGTTTTTATAGCTTCTGCCTTCCCCTTATTTATTCTATGTCTTATAACATCTTTAACTAACAGCCTCGCTATTTCGAAGGTTTTATCTTTACTGCCGTCATCAACTACAATAATGTTTCTGTAATATTTTTTTGCCTCTAGCAAAACGTTTTTTATATTTTTTTCTTCGTTATATGCTGGAAAAATTACAACTACGTCTTTCATAAATTTTAAATATAGAATTCTAAAATATGGGTAAAAGAATTATCGCAAGGGCAAGAGGTCATGGTAGCCTAACTTACAAAGCACCTAGCCATAGATATCTTTGTGAAGTTAGATTTTTGCCATATGCCGAAAATTTTAGTATAAAGGGTAAAGTGATTGATATATTAGATGATGTTGGTAAAACAGCTCCAGTAGCCTTGATAAAGCTCGAAGATGGAAGAGAAATTTATCATATAGCCGTTGAGGGTTTATATGTGGGTCAAGAGATAAAATATAATAATGAGGTTGTTAATGGAAATGTTGTTCAATTAAAATATCTTCCGCTAGGAACCAAAATTTGTTGTATAGAGAACTTTCCTGGTTCTGGACCAAAATTTTGTAGGAGTGCCGGTAGCTTTGCAACGGTGGTGGGACAATCTGAAAAGGTTACGATTTTACAATTACCTTCTGATAAAACTATCGAACTGGATAATAGATGTAGATGTATTATTGGAGTGCCTGCTGGTTCTGGAATTAAGGAAAAGCCCTGGTTAAAGGCTGGTGATTTATATAGAGCTATGAAAGCTAGAAATAAACTATTTCCTAGAACAAAAGGTGTTGTTATGAATCCGGTGGATCATCCGTGGGGAGGTAAAAGCCATAGGCCAAGACCTTCTAGAGCCGTATCCAGAAATGCTCCACCGGGTGCTAAGGTTGGTTCTATTTCGCCGAAAAAAATGGGAAAAAAGAAAAAAAGCTAGCCTATATAAGTAGTACTACTAGTTTTTTCTTCAGCTTTACTTAATTGATTAGTTAGTATTGCTAATAAACTTTTTGCTGTTATTTTAGATATTGTTACGTCAGCAACAACTCTTTTACCTTCTATGACGAAAAATTTTAAATTTACATAAACTTCTTTCTCGTCTTTGTCTGCTTTTACTCTCAAAGAAACTAAGATGTCATCAGCAAACAAGGGCTTTACATCAGTTGGTATGTTAAGCTGGATTTCCTTTTCCATAATTATAGATGGATGAGATAAATTTCACACTAAAATAAGCATTAAATATATCCAATTTCTTTATATTTTTTCATTATTTCTTTTCTACTTTTTTTACAATTTGAGCACTCTTCACTAAGGATTATAGTTTCTCCACTTGATTTTATCAATTGAGTTTTTTTCCCACTTCTCATACCTGTTCTTTTCACTATATTTACTGTTGGTCTAATAGCTACTTTTATTGTTTCTGCACTACAAAAAGGGCATTCCCAAATCAATTTTCTAATCATAAATTACTAATTTACTAAACAATATTTATATGTTCGTTGTTGAAGCAAAAGGTTTGGTGAAAAAATTTGGTAGCATAGTTGCGGTTAATAATCTTGATTTAAAAATAAAAAATAGAACCTTTTATGGAATTGTAGGTCCTAATGGCTCTGGTAAAACTACTGCAGTAAGAATTTTGACGGGACAAATAAAAGCAGACTATGGAACAGCTAAGGTTTGTAATATCGATGTTAAAAACTATTTAGAAGTTAGAAAATTAGTTGGTATAGTTCCTGAAGAAGAATATCCCCCAAGTTTTTTAACAACAGAAGAATATCTAGAGTTTGTCTGTAGAGTAAGGAATGTTAAAAATTTTGAGGAAAAAATAAATTTTTGGTTGGACTTTTTGGACTTCAAAAACTTCAGAAACTATTTAATAAAAGATTTATCTCGTGGTACTAAGCAAAAAATAATGCTCGCTCAAGCATTTATTCATGAACCAAAAGTAGTTTTCCTAGACGAACCATTCATAAATATAGATCCAATAGTACAAAACAATTTTAAAAAATTTTTGAGGAATTACGTTAAAAATGGTAATACAATAGTGTTTTGTACTCATATATTATCTTTAGCCAAAGAAGTTTGTGATCTTATTGGAATAATGAAAAATGGAAGGATAGTAAAAGAGAGTAAAGGTA
>JANXEB010000040.1 GCA_025058985.1 Candidatus Aenigmatarchaeota archaeon | reverse complement strand
TTAACATAGCGACCTTTATAAAGTATTTTTGTGTTCCTTCGATTTTTTACCTTATTATCTCCTAAAAGATTTAACATAAATTCCAAAACTTCTTTATCTTTCGAGAAAATTATATGTGAACCACCATAATCAAAAGTGAATCCCATCTCGTTTAAACTTCTCATCAGACCACCACACTCACTCTCTTTTTCTAAAATCTCGAATTCCAATTTCTCTTTTTTCAAACTCAAAAAGTAACCTAAAGTCAAGCCTGTTAAACCTCCACCAAGGATCGCTATCTTCATTTTACCACCGAGCAAATTTAATTTTTGATTCTTTTCCTCTTCTGAAATCTTATAAATTTTTTGTCAATATCTCCAAATTTGTGGTTTAACTATGAAAAGAGGTTTTTGAGAAGATGAGGGGTTATAAGCACGCCCTAAAGAGATAGATAAATTTTAAATACTGAAAAGATTTGAAGAGTCTAAGTATGAAAAAGAAGAATATACAGTTTGGGTTGGTCATACCACAAGAATTGGGTTATTCTGTTGATTATATTGTAAAAGCAGCTTGTGAAGCGGAGAGATTAGGCTTCGATTCTGTGTGGATTTACGATCACTTTTTTATGGATCCGAAGAAACAATATCCTGAGTGCTTTGTAACTCTTACAGCGATAGCTTGTAACACCAAAAAGATAACTTTTGGACCATTAGTGTTGAACAACTTATTCAGACACCCTTCACTTGTTGCCAAAATTGGTGCAACTCTTGATCAAATATCTAAAGGACGGTTTAGACTAGGAATTGGAGCTGGATGGTATTACGATGAATGTAAAGCATTTGGAATAAACTTTCCATCTTTTAAGGAAAGAATAGAAATGCTTGCTGAATCAGTTGAAGTTATAATGAAGCTATGGAATTCAAGAGGTAAGAGAGTTTCGTATAGTGGGAAATATTATAAAATAAATGAGGCTGTATGTTTACCTCCAACTTATCAGGTTCCAAATCCTCCCTGTTTCGTAGGCGGAAAAAGTATTCCACTTCTTCAGATAGTTGCGAAAAATTCGATAGGTATTAATATCGATCAAGACTGGGGGATAGGTTTAGGAGAAGCTCAAAAAATACTATCCTCGTTACAATATCTTTGCCATCAACAAGGTACAAATTTTGATAAAATAGACAAGTCTTTATGTATTAGAATTTTTGTCGGATGTGAAAAAGAGGTTGAAGAGCAGAAAAAGAAATTGGCAAAATCGCAAGTTATAGATTACTACACAAAAACAATTTTAGAATCTATTAGATTCATTCGATCTTTTTCTTTACCAGAAGAATTAAAGGTTACTAGCTCAACTTCTCAAGTTGTCGGATCCCCTGAAGACTGTAGGAAACAAATCGAGGATTATATTAACTTAGGATTTACGGAATTTTATTTTAAAGTGTATGATTATACTGATTTTGAACTTTTAGAACTAATATCGAAAGAAATAGTTAAACCGATGAAGAGGGATAAAACATGAAACTCTCAGTAGGAGTGGTTGGTGCAGGCTTCATCTCCCAAATACGACATCTTCCGGTATATAAACGAGAAGAATTGACTAAAGTTCAAGCAATTTATGATATCGACTACATCAAAGCCAAAAAAGTTGCTGAAAGACACAAAATCCCAAATACTTATCGAAGTTTAGAGGATATGTTTGACAAGGAGTCGTTGGATATTGTAGATATATGTTCACCAGCTTCGACGCATGCGAAGTACGCTGTCGAGGCGCTGAAAAAAGGATCGAATGTGATAGTTGAAAAACCTATGGCTATGGATTTTCAGTCAGCAAAAGAAGTTTATGAAATTGCGAAGAAAACAGATAGGAAATTTACAGTAATTCAAAACTATCGTTTTACTAGAGAGTACAAAATTATAAAAAATTTTAAAGATAAATTTGGAAAACTTTACTTTTTATATTGTTCCTACGAGTCTCCGAGAATTGACTTTAACGATCAGTTTAACCCTCAGTTCAAAAATGGGATTCTCTTTGAAACTGGTATCCACGATGTAGATCTAGCCAGAGATCTACTTGGAAGTGTGTTAAAAGTCAAAACTTTAGTAAATCAGAAGTACGGTTTTCAAGTCCAGGGTTTGATATCTATGTTAGAACATAAAAATGGAGCCATAAGTGTTTTGAATTTATGTTTTGGTGGAGCCACATTTATGCATAGAATTACGTTACACGGCTCAAAAATTCGTGCAACGTTAGATTATGAGTTAAATTTACTGAAATTTGAGAGGGCTATGAATAAGCTATCTGTAAAAGATAATTTAAATTTTATCCGAAGAGAGATTACAGAAAGTTTTAATATAATATTTAATTATTATAAAAACTTAATTTGGCCAGAAAAGACTCTGTTTGGCGGTTTATACCCGTTTAAGGAAATAATCCACAAATTTGTGCTATCCATAATTGAGGATTCTGAACCTCCGATTACTTTAGATGAATCTTATGAGAACATGAGAATATTAGAGGCTTGCCAAAGATCTATAGAGACAGGAGAAGTTCAAAAAGTGGAAGACGTAAACTAATGGTAAAACGATTTTTTTAACCATTTAAAATCTTCTTCAGAAATTCTATGAATACTTCTATCGCTGCAATAAAAAACTTCATATTCTAAATCCTTTAATTCTAAATCAAAAAACTCTTTTAGTTTTTTTAGGTATCTCGATTCTTTAATTCTTATTAATTTACGAAGAGTGAAAATTACGGCTAAAGAAGAAAAAATTGGGAAAACTACTGCCGAAAAGATCATGTTTCTAAAAGGTTTAGGTCTAATAATATAATCCATGAATTTTATATTTCTTGCTGTAACAAGAGCAAAGTAGTCAACAATATCTAATAATAAAATTTTCTTTCTAAAAAATTTAAATAAAAAGAGGTAAGATCTGAGAAATTGTCTTAAATATGAAAAAAAGTTTCTTTGGTATGAAGGAAATGGGAGGTATAACTTTTTACCATCAAATTTTGTATTTTCTAAAAGTTTAGAATTAGCACTAAGAATGAAATCGTATTTGAAAATTTCATTTTTGGAAAAAGTTGGTTTAAAAATTTTTAAGTTTGATTCTCGACCAAATTTAAGCTCTATAGCGTCGTAAAAACTTTTAAGAACAAATTTTATATATTCAAAAGTTTTTTCAGAGATTAGAGAAGGTAACATGAATCTCCAAAGCATCGTGAAAAATCTTGAGATTTGTAAAACCTTACTCAAACCTTTAGAATTTATAAAATCAATAACTAAGAGAAGGAAATTGTTTCTTACGTAGTAGTATAGTCTACTGGAGAACGCATAAGGATCGAATGAAATTTTGTCATTATGTTTATAATAAGCTTCAACAATTTTAACTTCCCCCAATCTCTTGTAATAATCAACATCGTCACAAAAAATGAAGAATTCTGGTCTCGGAAATCCGACTTTTTCAACAATATCTCTCTTCAAAGTTAGAAAATGCATAACACCTATTTCAGCAAAGTGTTTTTCATCTCTATTAATATCTTTGGGTTTTACACACTTGAAAACCTCAACACCTCCCACCACTTTATCAACTAAATCTACAGAAAGGGGAAAACAATCGTTATCAGATAGTATAAAAATTTCGTATCCAGCACAATATGCAAACTTCATACCAAGCCAAAAAGAACCCGAACCTCCAAGATCTCTATTGCAATGGATTATAAAAACTCTTTTATTTTTATCAAAAATTTGTTTTAAGTTTTTATAATCTTCTGATCCGCAATCTACTATAATAATATCAAAATCTTTATTTGTTTGCTCTTCTAATAGCTTTTTAACAGTTTCAGATGTTACTTGAAAAGATTTAAAAGTTGGAATAATTATACAAGTCTTCAACTGATCACCTCTGCAATTTTCCAAAATTCCTTTTTAAATCTTTCGCACATCTCCTCTTTGTTGAAGGGTTCACTTAATTCTTTAGCTTTTCTTGAAATTTTTTCTCTATCAGATAGAGATAGATCAAAATATTTCAAGATCCCTTCTGCTACATCATCAG
>JANXEB010000021.1 GCA_025058985.1 Candidatus Aenigmatarchaeota archaeon | reverse complement strand
GAAGTTTTGGATCCGGATGAGAAAAAAATTTATGAGATAGTTCAAAAAGAGGGTAAGATCAAACAAAATAGGTTAGTGGAGTTGACAGGCTTTTCTAAAGTCAAAGTTTCTCGTGTTGTAAAAAGTTTGAAGGATAAGAAGTTGATAAATGTGGAAAAACTTGGTAAAACGAATTTAATAAGTTTAAGAAAAAAAGGTTAGTAGGAGAGTTATTTAAACACACCTTTTCTTATTCTTTCTATTATACCTTTTTTCTTCACATCTTCTTCTATTTTCTCACTCTTGACGTTTAGAACATTTTCTAATTCTTTTAGGAAATCCGGATCTTCGATTTTGTTTTTAGCAAACTTTATCATAGTTCTAGTCAAATCCCTAATCGTTATCGGTTTTTTTAGTTTTTGCTCTAAACCCAACTTTAACTCTATGAGGTCTTGATATTCGTCGTTTTTTATCGGCAAAGATTTTTGGTAGTATTTCATAAAGTTTTTTATCAATGGTCTATTTATTTAAATCAATCAACTTAGAATTGAATATTTTTTCCATCTTTTTGTTTCCAAACTCATATCTTTTGTTAATGGTGGACCATTATATTCTTTTAGAGTTAGAGGTAGTACGTCCGGTGTTGTAATTTTTGCAACTTCATACATTGATAATTTTTTATCACCAACTATATGCACAATTCCAGTCATTTTATTATCTAAAACTTCTTTTATAGCTTTGGCCATTTGATCAGAGAATAAATAAGTACCATATCTGTCTACAAAAGCTTTAGGGTATGGCCATCTATCTCTTGTTACAAAATTCCCTCTTATAATTAACCATTTTTTAAGCTCACTATATCTTACTATAACCTCTCCTAAAAGTTTAGTAAGTGCATAGAAATTTTTAGGGTAAGGTATAGAATCTTCATTATAGTTACCTTCTTCACCAGAAAAAACACATGGTGTGGACATATACACAAAATAAACTTCCGGTACAAATTTTAAAGAGGCGCTTACTAAGTAATAAGTTCCATCTACGTTAGTTTTCCAAGCTAAATCTTTTTTATTTTCACATTCTCTCACATCAGTCAAAGCAGCTAGGTGTATTATAATCTCAGGTTTATTTTTTTCAATAAACTGGTATACTTGATCTTTATTTGTTATATCCATTTCTGATCTAGATGGATGTAAAGAATTTGGGAAAAATTTAATAAGCTCTTTTCCCAACCTACCACTAGAACCTGTAATTAATATTTTTTTCATAGAAATCCCTCTCTTATTAATATTTTTTTCATTTCATCCTCTTTAATCCTTTCAGCATTTTCACTAGTGAAATCTTCAGCATCTTTTCTAATATCGTTTTCATTTAAATCAACCACATAAAAATCACCAATGAGTCTCGCCTTTCTCATTTCATAATCACTTAATAAACATTCGTGAAGTTTTTCACCAGGCCTGATACCAGTTATAACAGTTTTAACTCCGAACTTTTCTGAGTAAATTTTAGCCAAATCTATTAGAGCAAAAGATTTACAATTTTTCACTACAATTTTCCAAGGGTTTTTAAGAGAGAAGAAAACGAGTTCTATAGCTTCGTTTAGTGTTATCCAAAATCTAGTCATTCTTTCATCTGTTAGTGGGAGTTGCATACCTTTACGTGCAAGATCGAACCAATATGGTATAACACTACCTCTACTTCCGACAACATTACCATACCTAACTATAGAAAACTCAGTTTTTTTTGAATCTATTTCTCTATTTAAAAGAATTCTCTCATCCAAAGCTTTAGTCATACCATATACATTTATTGGTTTAACGGCTTTATCGGTTGAGATTCCAACAACATTAGACACTTCGTTTTCTATACAAGCAAGTTTAATATTGTACGTCCCAATAACATTTGTTTTAATAGCTTCCATCGGATGCCTTTCTATTTCAGATATTTGTTTTAAAGCTGCAGCATGAAACACTATATCCACATTTCTTGTAACCTCTAAACATCTTGTATAATCTCTTACATCGCCTATAAAAAATTGTATTCTCTCATCGTTGTATTCTCTTTTCATTTGGACTTGCAAATCTTCATGCCTGCTAAGTATTCTAATATTTTTTACAGAAGTGTTTAGTAAAAATTTCAACATTGCTCTACCAAAACTACCCGTGCCACCAGTTATTAATATAGTTTTACCAGAAACCATATCATCGATTTTCTTCACATCTAACATAATAGATCATCCTGAGTTTATTTTCTTTATTTGATTTTTTATAAAAAAATCTTTATTTTTAGATAGATATATTCTTAGGGCAGAAAAGAAAGCCGATATAAATTCCTTTATTAGTTTTTATTAAAAATCCTTAATTTTTATATTTTTTTTTGTAAACTGCTCTAAATCATTTTTCTTGTCTATTATTGTTGCAAAGAGCTGCCCCAGAATAACTAGTATTATAAATTTTTTAAAATGTTTCAAATGATAGTAAAAAATGTTTCTTTTTATTAACCAAAATCTATATACATTTGGAAATTTTTTACATGTTAAAGATAGGTAGTGTATAATTTTAGTTGAATAACAATAAGCGTTTAAATATCCACTTTTTTTTATTCTTGTTAGGTAATCTATTTCTTCACTGGAAAATGGGGTGTAAGCAGCGTCAAAATATCCAATTTTTTCTATACAATCTTTTTTTATTACTAAAGGAGCTCCAGTACCAACATAAACTAAACCCCAATCCTTTTTATATTTTGGATAGGCTTTAGAAGCTACTTCGAATGGTAAGAATATTCTGGAAAAATTTCTTATACCATCGTATTGTAGCCTTCCATCTGGGAAAATTAGATTACAGCCGACAGACATTATCTTGTTGTTGTATTCGAAAATTTTCAACATTTTTTCTATCCATCTTTTTTCTACAACTTCCATATCGTTATTTAGAAATAATAAAAAATCAGGATCATATTTTTTGATAGCAAATTTTATCCCTTCATTTATTCCAATTGAATAGCCATAGTTTTTTTCTAATTCTACTATATCAACCTTTTTACCATATTTTTTTCTAATATACTGAACAGAACCATCTTTAGAGCCATTATCAACAACAATTATTTTGTAATTTTTATAACTGGTTAATTTGATTATAGAGTTTATGCATTTGTCTGTGATTTCCTTACCATTTAAATTCAAGATTATGATTGCGACTAGCCCCTCTCTAAACATAAATAACACCTATACCATAACCATTTTGATTTTTGTTTTTAACAATTTCAAAATTTTTATATCTTTTTTTAATTTTTTCCCAAAATTTATAGACCTCTCCAGAGTAATTCCTTTCATCTTTAACGATATCGTGAAAAGCTACTAAACCACCTTTTTTTACTAATTTAACATAAGTTTCAAAATCTTTTTTTACACTTTTATATGAGTGGTCACCATCGATAAAAACAAAATCTAACTTCTCTCCATTTAATATTTTTTTCACACTTTCATAAGTTTTTATGTCGTGTGAGTCAGATTTGATAATAAATATTTTTTTATTTTTTTCTGAAAAACTTTTATATAAAATTTCTCTCCATTTTGGATAACCGTTTGGTAAATCTATAGTTATTATTTTACCATTATCTTCAACAATTTTGGAGAAAAGAAATAAGGTTCCACCGTCAGCAGTACCTATTTCCAACAAATTTTTAATTTTCCTCTTTTTTAAAAGCTTGATTAGTTTTAAGATCTCTTCTTTTATTTGGGCAGGAGTTATAGATAAACTTAGATATTTTAGGTTTATACCGTAATGGAATTTGAAACAAAAATCTACTAAGTCACTTAAACTTCTAGTTTTATACTTTTTGATTTTTTCTATAGCTTTTTTTAGAAATATCCTTTGGTAATAATTTTTAAGAAAAGTTTTTATCAAATTTTTCATTTTTCTTATTTATTGATTATAAATTTATTAATGAAGATAGCTCAAGTTTGTCCATTTTTCTATCCAGTTTTGGGTGGAATGGAAGAACATGTTTATAGAATTTCTAAAAATTTTATCAAGAATGGAAATGAAGTTTATGTTTTTACCTCTAATTCTCTAAGAAAAGGTAAAATAAAAAAATTTTATGAGGTCCTTGAAGGGATAAAAATTTTTAGGTTTAATACAATTTTAAAACTAGGAGATTTTGGAGTCATATATTTTGGTTTTTTGAACTATTTGATAAAAAACAATTTTGATGTCATCCACGTACATAATTACAGACATCTTCACACAGTACTAGCTGCATTATTATGTAGGTTTATGAATAAACCTTGTGTTTTAACTACACATTCACCATTCCATCAAAATAAACTAAGAAGGAATTTATCTAGAGTTTTTGTAAAAATTTATGATTTTTTCTTATCTAAATTTATCGACAAAATGTTTTCTAAAATAATTTTGATAAATAGCTCAGAGTTAAGATATTTTAAACATGTAGACAGAAAAAAGTTGGTTGTAATACCGAACGGTATTGATAATATGTTTTTTAAAAAATACAGTAAAATTTTGAAAAGGAAAATAATGAAGAAATATAACATATCAAAAAAAGATTATGTAATTCTTTTTGTAGGTAGGATACATCCAACTAAAGGATTAAAATTTTTGATAGATGGTTTTTCATGTTTAAATAGGAAAAATGTGAAACTTCTTATTGTTGGTCCTGTTCAGGATGGTAATTATTTTTTGATGTTAAAAAAAACTATCAAGGAGAGGGGATTAGAAAATAAAGTAATATTTACAGGCATGGTTTCAGAAAGTGAGAAAATAGCGTTATATGATATCTCTAAAATTTTCATTTTGCCAAGTATTTATGAACCATTTGGAATTGTTATTTTAGAAGCTTTTGCTAGAAAAAAACCAGTCATAGCTGTAGAGAGTGATGGGCCGAATTATTTAATAAAAAATGGAGAGAATGGGTTTTTGATTAAGTATGGTGATGAGAAGGCTTTGGTGAAATATATTGAAGTTTTGATGAAAGATAAGAAAACTTATAATAAAATTTGTTCTAACAACATTAAAAAAGTGAAAGAGTTTACATGGGAAAAGGTTGCTAAAAAAATAATGGATGTTTATGAAGAAGTTTGTAAGCAGTAAGAAAAGAATTTTAAATGTTGACTGTGTGATAATTTTTTGATTAAGAAGACTCGGTTTCAAAAGGTTTAAAATCGTCGCGTTGAAATAATAGGTATGTATTCAGCGGTGATAACGGCTTATAGGGAGGAGAAAACTGTCGGTAGGGTTATAGAGAGTTTCCTTAAAGAATTGCCAAAAAATTCTGAGATATTCGTTGTGGCTCCTGATGATGAAACCTTGAAAGTAGCTAGAGAGTATTCGAAGAAAAGTAGGAGAGTTAAGTTTTTG
>JANXEB010000005.1 GCA_025058985.1 Candidatus Aenigmatarchaeota archaeon | reverse complement strand
AAGATATAATAAACGAGATATTAGAAATTTCTAAAAATATAGAATTTAATACATTTTTAATAGGTACAAAGCTTAGTGAAGAAATAGAAAATAGAGAAGAAGAAGTTAAAAAATTTTTTGGAAATGAAGTTAAGGAAAGTTTAAGCAATGATGTAAATAGGGAGATAGGAAAATCTATAGAAAAGCTAACAGGAAAAAAGTTTAGTAGAGAGAATCCAGAAATTACTTTTGTAGTTAATTTGAAAAATTTTAAAGTTAGTTATAAAATAAAAAGCATTTTTGTTTTTGGTATGTATAAGAAATTAGTAAGAAACATACCACAAGCAAAATGGTTATGTTCATTTTGTAAAGGAAAGGGTTGTTCAAATTGTAATTATATAGGAAAAAACTATAAAACATCTGTTCAAGAAATAATAGAAAAGCCTTTTTTAAAAATCTTAAAAGCTAATAAAACAAAATTTTCTGGAGCTGGAAGAGAAGATGTTGATGTTAGATGTCTAGATTATAGACCGTTTTGCATAGAAATAGTTGATCCTAGAAAGAGAGATATAGATTTAAAAAAAGTTGAAAAAATAATAAATAAATCTAAAAAAGTAAAGGTTAAGTTAATTAAATTTGTTGATAAAAATTTTGTTGAGTTTATAAAAAATGCTAAATTTGATAAAGAATACTTGGCTATTGTTGAATTTGAGAATGAAATAAAAAAAGATTTATTAAAGAATTTGAAAATTTTGGAAAAAGTTGAAATAAATCAACTAACTCCTTTAAGAGTTATACATAGAAGAGCTGATAAGTTAAGAAAAAAGAGAGTTAAAAAAATTAGTTATAGACTTATTTCGAAGAAAAAACTTGAATTAAAAATTTTGGCAGAACATGGACTTTATATAAAAGAGTTAATTCATGGTGATAATAATAGAACTTCTCCATCTGTTTCAGAAATACTAAATAATAAGGTTAAAAAAATTTTACTAGATGTTATAAAAATTAATCACTCCTTATAATTTCTATACTTCTCTCAACTGTATCCGGAAAAACAATTCTCAATAATTGTCTAGCAATTCTCTCATCAGCATGAACTTCTATAATTCTTTTATGAAATCTCATCTCAAATTTATCATAAGTAGCATTACCATGACCAGTACCATCGCCACAAGGAGTTTTTAATACAGTAACTCTTAATATTTTTCTTGGCAATGGTATTGGTCCTTTATAATATACGCCAAGTCTCTTAGCTAATTCTATTATTTCATTACATACCTTATTTAAATCTTCCAAATTTGTACTAACCAGTTTTATTCTTATATACTCGGCCATATATTAATATTTTTTAAAATTTATAATAATTAGAGCCCCTGTCGTCTAGTGGCCTAGGACGGAGGCCTGTCACGCCTCAAACACGGGTTCAAATCCCGTCGGGGGCGTTATTTCTTTTTCAAAATAACTAACATATGAGCAATTTCATATGGATCTAATTCTATTTTATCTAATATTTCAAAATCTTTTGATAATTCCTTTAAACATTCTCTATAAACAATTTTTGGATCTTTTGTAGAATCTATACATTGAGATTTTATAGCTATTATAGCAAATCCATTTTCTTTTAAAAACTCTTTTGAATTAATATTTAAAATTCTTATCATATCAGGACTAGCAATATCCTCGTAAACAACATCTACTTTTTCTAAAATAAAATCTTTATATTCGTTTGGCTTTCTAGCATCAGCTAATATTGGCAACATGTTTTTTCTCTCTTGACATGCAAAAAAAGAATCTTTTAAAACATCCCAACTTATTTCAACACCATATATAATTCCTTCTTTTCCAATAATATCACTAAAATAAGTTGCCGTTTTTCCAGATGCAAAGCCAAGATATAAAATTTTCATGTTTTTTTTCAAAGGAAAATTTTTTATACCCTTTTTTATTGCGGCAGCGGGTTTAGAAGTATAAGGATCCCATATCCTAAATTCTATATTGTTTTTAATAATAATTTTTTCATTAGCTGTTTTTTTGCCAGGTACTAAGTTTATTGTTGCTATTTGATTATCTATTTTGTATATCCCTTCAAAAATTTCTTGCATTCAATATCTCTATTTGATCACATGCTTTTTTTACATGACAATTTGGGCAAATTAGCTTTCTAAAGTTTGGTAATCTGCTTAATGGAGGAATTGTATTCCTAGAAAACATCAACAAAATTTTTTTCGATAAATTGAAGAAATTTTTGACTTCATTTTTAGCAATTTCTACTTTAGCAATCTTGTTTGCTTTATAATAGACTAAGTAACCATAAATTGGCTTTCTTCTAAAAAAAACACTACTCACGATAACCTCCCCTACTAGTTGTATTAAATGCTCTTTTCTAACTTCTCCTTCTATGCTACCATACTTAACTTCTATTATCGAAACGTTGTTGTTTTCATCTATAGTTATAATATCAGGAATTCCGAACAATTTGTATTCCAAGGATAAAACTTGCCTCTCTGGAAAGAAATACTTGAAGTTACCGCCTTTTATTAACTCTTGAAGCTTGGAAATAAAATTACTCATTTCTTCTTTCTTCAGTTCAACTATTTTTCCTTCATACTGTTTCAATACATAATCTACAGCTTCGTTAATCTCTTTACCTAATAAAGCTTCTTTAATAGCTAGATGCAAAGCCTCTCCATCCCAATTTATACCTTTTTCTTTTTTTAGTTCTCTCGATAATGTAACTTTTTCTAACCATAGCCTTCTTGGACAAACATAAAATTTCGCAACGTCCCATGGAGTTAGAATGACTTTCTTTTCTTTCATAGTCTTTCTTATTATAAAGCTTTTAATTTTCTCAAGTTCTTCTTTGTTTTCAAACTTTTTAAAAGTAGCCAAGTTTTTTTGTGACTCGATAAGATTTCTCTTCTTAAGCTCCCCTAGAAACATGAAGAATATATCAGACGTTAAAAAACCATTCTTAAACATTTCCATTAGAACTTCGTCAACACTTATCGTTTTTCCTTCTAGATTTTTTATTAAGTTGAAAGTCTGTTCGACCAATTGCTCTATATTGTTAATTCCAAATCTCATTTTCTACACCATTTAAGCTTTTTTGGATCTTTATTCATAAAGAAGTATTTCTCGCATTTACTAGAACAAAAATAAAATATTGCTCCAGAATTTTTAATAAACATTTTTCCACTTCCGAACTTTAACTCTGAATTGCAAAAATTACATTTCATGCTTGTAGCTTTCCGACAGTTTCCATTTCAGTTTCTTTCAACATCAATATATCACCAACTCTCACTGGTCCAGAAACATTTCTTATTAATATTTTATCTTTGTTTTCTCCTTCCAATACCTTACACTTTACTTGAACTATTCCCTTCACACCACTTCTTCCCAATACTTCTAAAACTTCTGCAGCCCAACTGCCTTTTTCCACCATTCGTTATTTTGTTTTTACCTTGTTTATTTCTTCTATTACGGATACTAATTCATCCTTAGCATCTCCCTCATTAACTATTGCTATACTAGAGGCTGCCACATCTAAGCCAACAGCTGCTCCTAGAGAAGCTTTGCTTTTTACATATCCATACGGAATACCTTTTTCTTCACAAAGTATTGGTAAATGCATTACTATTTCTTCAGGATCAACATCTTCTGCAATTACTACAAACTTAGCTTCTCCCCTTTCTACAGCTCTTGTCGTCTCATTAACACCTTTTTTAATTTTGCCTTTTATTTTCGCTAGTTCTACTAATTTTAAAATTTTCTCTTTCAGATCATCTGCTAATTCAAACTTTACATACGCTTTAGCCATATAACTTATATTGTGAAAAGAATTTAAATAATGCAGGGGGTGGGATTTGAACCCACGAAGGGACTAACCCAGCAGGTCCTAAGCCTGCCGCCTTTGACCTAGCTTGGCTACCCCTGCTTTCTTAATTCTAATTTGAAAAATTAATTTATGAAAACTCAAGCAGCATTTGAATATTTTATAGTTGTTAGCTTTTTTGTTCTGGTACTAGCTCCATATATAATTTATTTAAATCAAGTAGCTAGTAGCTATAGAGAAGATAAAGAATTGTTATTAGCTAGCGATTCTTTAAACAAACTAGGAAGAACAATAGATTGGGTAGGTTTTCAAGGAGAACCAGCAAAGATTTCAACTATTTTAACAATTCCAGAAAATGTCGTTTCAATGAATTTTACAAAAAATATGATAATTTGGAAAGTAAAAAGTAGAGCTGGAATTTCTGATATATCTTATGAAACAAAGTTCAACGTAAGTTTAAATATAACAAAAAGGGGAGATGTTAAAATTGTAGTAGAGGCTATTGGTAATAATATATTTGTTTATGGCAGCTAGTCTAGAGTTTTTTATATTAGTTTCTGTAGCTTTATTAATAGTTTTGTCAATCATTTCTTATACTTCAAGTTTTTACATTTCTATTTATAAAGAAAAAGTTTGGTATGAAATAGAAAATATTGCAGATTTAATTTCTAGTGAAATAAACTTAGCTGTTTTTGCTGGAGATGGTTATGAAAGAAAGTTTTTTATTAGTAGTGAAGGATATAATTTTACTATTGAAATAGACAATTATTTTGTTAAAATAAATTATAAAGAGCTAGCATTCTATAAACCAATTTATGTTAAAAACATTACTGGAATAATAAAATTTGATAATTTCAACATAATAAAAAATGTTAATGGTAAAATATACATTGAGTAAAGGACAAGTATTTTCTTATGATTTTTTCATTGCAGCAACAGCTTTTACATTTATAATAGCTCTTTTAACTTATTATTTTTTTTACTATTTTAGAAATATCTCGGAAGAAAGAAAAATTTCAGAAGCATTTAGTATGTTAAATTCTATTTCTAATATATTTTTTGAAGAAGGTATTCCTAGCAATTGGAATGAAACAAATTTAATAAAAATAGGTTTATCTACTAATAATCAAGTCGATAATGAAAAACTACAGAAATTGAAAAAAATTCCCTATGATAAGTTTTTGAATAGTATAGGTAGTGGTTTTTATTATGTGAAAATAGAAATACTTGATAAAAACAAAAATTTAATTTACGAATATCCTACTTTAAACTTAACTGGAAAATTTATTTTAAGATATGAAAGAAAAATAATTTTAAACAATTCTTATGCATTTGGAATAGTTTATTTATTAGAAAAATGAAAGCAATATCATTTACAATTGATTTAATAATAGGATTAACTTTTGTTATTTTAATTTTGATACTAACTCCTATTAAATTTAGAAGTAGCTTAGAAGATTTTAATTTAATTTCTCTTAATAACGAAGCTAATGATATAATGAAAATAATTTCTAATATCAAAGCTAAGGAATTTTTAAATGATTCAGAAACTCTAAAAAAAATTAATTTAAGCAAAGAGGATTCGGAAAATAGTTTAATTGAATTAATGGGAAGTTTATGGTTTTCTGGAAATAAAACAATAGCTTCTAATATAAGTAAAGAGATAATCTCAAAATTAACAAAAAAATGTTTCTCTCTGAATATTGAAAACGAAACTATTTATAAAAATTGTGAAAAAGAAGGTGAGAATAAAGTCTTATCATTTTACCTAGCTTCTGGCTATCAAATAGGAAAACCTATAAAAGGTTATATTGCAAGAGCTTGGGCTACTAAGGTTACAAAAAACACAACAATAATAATACCATTTTATCCAAGTGGTTCTGGTTGGACTGGACAAACTTTTGAAATGACAAAGTATTTTAGATTACCAGAAAATATTACTATATTAAATGCGACTCTTTTCTTATCAATACATTTTGGTAGTGATAGAAGCAATGTATTAGCTGGAGCTGGATTTCAAAGATTTAAAGTTAATGGTGTTAGTAAAAAGAATGACGTAAATTGGCTATATTTGGAGCAGGAAAGTAGTGGTGGAGAGATTACTACTGCCGCTTATGGTTATGTTGATGTAACTAATAATTTAGTAGCTGGAAATAATGTTATAGAAATTGGTATAAATACTCCAAACTATCATTCCCATACACATCCAGGTTTTAGATTAGTAGTTACTTATAATTTAACTCAAGAAGTTACAACTGGGAAGCAATTTTTTTCTAAAAGATACTATTTTGATGATATTATTGGAAGTAAAGGAAGTTGGAGCATGTTATCTTTTTATATTCCAGAAAATGCAATAAATGTTTCTGCTGTTTTTCACTTAAATGCTAGAGATATTGAAGATACATATGTTAGAATACTTGGTAGAAATTATAATACAACAGATATAATAGTTTTTGTAAATTCAAATTTACCAATTTATATGGATGTTAATGGTAGTTATTCTGATTATTGTTTATCGAAATCAAGATATTATTGTGATAGATATTTTAGTTCAACTTTTAATTTTAGAAGATATTTTAACATAACTCCATATTTAATTAATGGAACTAATGTTGTTTCTGTTTATATAAATTGTTGTGATTTTAGAAATGATTTGTATGACTATGAATGGGGGAGATTATCTTCTAGAATATATTCTTCTCCACTAACTGATCCAGAAAATTCTTCTT
>JANXEB010000020.1 GCA_025058985.1 Candidatus Aenigmatarchaeota archaeon | reverse complement strand
ATAAGTGGCTTTATGATAAAAAATTTGATTCTTATACTTATTTTTTTTCTTTTAGAGTTTCTAATATTTTGGAGTATTTGGGGGGTGGTTTTAAGCAATTAGCTAAAAATTGTTCTTCAAATAGACAAGAATGTATTAATATTTTTGCTAGTTTTGATTTTACACCCTTGATTGACAAAATTAATAAGTTTAAACGGAAGTTTTATACAGAGAAGTTTCTTAGGAAGCAAATATTACCTAGTTTCTCTCAGTCTATTCAAGAAGAGGCATTGTTTCTGTATTATAGAGAGGCTTCGCAAGCGTTTTTGGATGTTATGAAACTTCTGTTTGCATCTCGTCCAAATGATAATGATAAGCTATGGGAAAATCTTGATTTAATGCTTTCAAGTGTTCAGAGACTTAAAGAGCTAGAAGAAATGAAATTGTCAGGACGTCCTTATTATAACAAATGGGGAAATCCAAAAGTAACTCTTGAAGATGAGTATCGGTGGAAATTGGAAAATCTTATCTCTCTTTTTTCCCCTGTCTTTAAAGATCCTTCTTATAATTTTGTTTATCTTCTTGAAACTTGGAAAATAAAAGATATTATTGATGTTTTGGAGTGGAATTTGTATATAAGTAGGGAGTTTAAAAATGTTTTGGAAGGAAGAATAGGAACACAGATTTTTAATACTATTACCGAAAGGATCAAAAAATGGTATGATTTCTTTTCTAATCTTAAGGGATTTGAGGAAGTTACGTACTCTGAGTATATTGCAGAAGTTAATGATCAAGAGGAATTATTTTTTAGGAAGAAGTGGGTTAGTGCATTGTCTTCACTGTTTTTTGTTGAATTGTTTGAGATTTGGATTTATTTTGTAAAAAGTGTTTTTGCTAATTCTTGGATACCACTTATATCAAGAAAATTGTGGAAAATAGTAAGGAAGTGGTCCAATTTTGATGAAAAGAAAAGTCTTATGATAATGCTTCTTTCTTTATGTAGGCAATTAGAAAGACTAAAATTTATGTTTTCAAGTAGTTTTTTTTGGGGGAAAATTGATGAATCTCGGGTAACAGCAATGAAAGATGCAGTTATAGCGGAGCTGTTTGTGCACATTGTAAATTATTTCTTTGATTATGCAAAGTATCTTTTAAGCTTACCTGAGATTAGAAATGAGGTAATAAAAATTTTTAAAGGATATAAGGTGCCAGAAAATTATATAGATAATCCTGAATATGTCTTGTATTACTATTTGGATAATACAGGATTTAAAGAATTTAATAATGAAGCTTTACAAATTAAGTATTTACCTAGATATCTTTTACCTTCTAACTTTAGAAAAGGTGTGTTGTTTTTCAAAAAGCTTATAGAGAGAAAAATGAAATCACTTTTGAATTTGGAAAAATTTGCTTCTAATTGGCAGCCTTTTTTGTTTTATGATATATCACGAAAACTTTTTATTTAATTGATATGTTTGAATACTTTAATGTGGGTTTAGATTTTTTAGATGAAGGTAGGAATTTTGCAAAGGTAGTGATATTGTTTGTGGTAATTTGTTTTTGTGAGTTTTAAAAGACAGTTTTTCATTTGGAGTTATTTAAAAAATTTCTTCTTAAATAAAATTATGTTTTATGAAAGTTTTCATGACTCTTATTTTGACTATTTTGGGGATATTCTTTATCAGGATGTATTAAATTTTTTGGGTAAGTTTGGTTATGATTTTAGTGGTAAGGGAGAGGTTTTAGATATTTTTACTAGTTTTGATTTTTCTTCTTTACTTGATGAGCTGGGGAAAGAGTTGTATACGGACAAGTTATTTAGAGAGAATATATTGGTTAGGTTTTCAGAGGATAAACGAGAGCAAGTCGCTTCAATGTACTATGACAGAGCCTCAAATGCAATTCTAAGTATTCTACAACTTTTGTTCGGAAACTTAATATATATTGAAGAAACATATGAAATTGCAAGCAAACTCCAAGAAGTTAAATCTAAGACCTTCAGTGCTTACCAATATCAAGTTATGCAAGAACTTGTTGACAAGCTAATTTTTGTTTTTAGAAGAAAACCATATGCTTTCTTGTACTTTATGGAAACTAAGAAGATAGCCAACATGCGTGATTTTTTACTTTGGAGTTTGGTAGCAATTGAGAGAATAATGAACGTTTCGGATGAGGCTCTTCAGTATTTAAACGCAATAACTCCGATGATTGAGGAGTGGTACGGTTTTTTGTCTGAACTTGGTGCCTTTAATGAACTTACTTATTCTGAATATGTAAGAAAGCATAATAAGCATGAACTATTCTTTCGTAATAAGCTTATAAATGTTTTGTTTTCTAGGCTTTTTGCAGAATTGTTTTCATATTGGATTGGTTTCTTCTTAAATTTTAAGAAGTATAGGGTTAATGATATTATTTTAAGGCCGTTTGAAGTTGTGGTAAAGAATTTGCCTCATGAGGCAAAAAGTTGGCCCTTTGTAGTTATTCACGTTACTTTTGGTAAAACTCTTGGTTTTTTGAAGAGAGAAATTCTAAGACCTTATTTTTATAAAAAGTTTGAGGTTTTTGCGCATAGGTTGGAAGAGGCGGTTTTAAAGGAACTTTTCGTTCGTGTTGTAGATTATTTTTACATATATGCTAAACATCTTTTGAGTTTTCCAAAAATTAAAAATACAACGACACATCTTTTTGAGTTAAACTTGTTGCCTCAATACTTAATAGATGATCCTGAAAGAACTTTGTCATATTATTTGATTAATTTTGGTTTTTTTCCGGGAAATGCAGGTATTTTGGAATATCCTTTGCACTTGCTCCCGCCCAGCATCGGAAAAGAAAGAATCGTTTTCGGAAAAGTACTTGATAAAATAGTAGAGTTTCTCTCTTCTAAATACCTTTATTGGGAATGGGGAAAAATAAATAGAGAAAAAATAATCTCTAAAGAGGATTTTTATGTGATTTAGTTTTAATTTTCATCTTGTCCAAAAAACTTTTTTCTAAATAAAATTGTATATGTCTTATAGGGGATTTTATAGGACTTATTTTGATTTTTATTCCAGTTTTATTGATAGTTTTGTTCATAATAAGATTTTTTCTTTTTTGAAAGAATTGAATTTTAGTCTTGATGATTTGGAGGTTGTTTTTAATGCTTTAGAAGGTTTTGATTTTGTTTCGGTTTTTGATAGGACAAAGCAAGAGTTGTATTTAACAACTGCTTTGGAGGAAGCTGTGAAGTCAAAGCTTCCAGTGGAAGAACAAAACAGAGTTATATCCTTTTATCATTTTATTACGGAAAGGACTCATGATGAAATTATGAAGTTTCTTTTGGCTAATATGGGTTGGGGAGACTCGCCTACTTATTATGTTAGTAAAATTGTGAGTGCTGTTGAGGATGTAGATAGGTTGCCCTCAGAAAATGAGTTTTTAGATGATAGTATTGCTGACCTTGGAGAAGAATTAAAAGTCAGCTCGTTCCTTAAAGAAGACCCCTTACTGTTAATCTTGCTTTTTGAAACTGAAACAGTGGAAAATATACGAAAAACTCTGTTCTGTTGGTTTGTTGCAATAAAAAAACGCCTAGAACAAAAAAATAAAAAGTACTGGTCTAAGGTATTAAGGAATATTCAAGATTGGTTTAATTTTCTGTCTCAGCATATGGACTGGGGAACACTCCAATACCTTGAGTACATCATAAAAAGCAATGAAAAAGAAGAACTTTTCTACAGAAAAAAGGTAATAAACAAGTTTGTGTCTGTTACTTTCATAGAATTATTTGTAACATGGGTCAATTTTTTGAAATCTTATAATTTTTCTTCTGAAAATATAATAGATTGGCAAGATTCTTGGCATATTATTGGATATTGGAAAAAAAAGAGATTTAACAATTCTCTTATGCTTATTCACTTTACCCTTGCAAATACCTTGCAAACTTTAGAAGAATACCTCCAATCACCTTCATTCTACAACGAAATTGAAATAAATAGATACTTTTTACAATCCTTTGTTCACATTGAACTTCTAGTATATATTGTGAATCACTTTTTTCAATTTTCTTCATATCTTTTAAGTATTCCTCAGATCAAGGATAAAGTAATGCGGTATGGTGAACAAAATACAATGTTTGAGAGATTTTTGAGTTTTCCTAATCAATTTCTTCTTTATTTTGCCTCTAATTATGCGGCATCACATTCGGAAAATTTTTTCTCTCTCCCACTTTACTTCTTGCCACCTAACATGAACGAACCAATAATGAATATCAAAAGAAACTTAAAAAAGATAGAAAAGTTTGCTTTACTTAAACCTTTTAGAGGTGATTGGAAAATTGTTTTAAGTCGTAAAAAAGATTATAATAGATCTGTAAAATTTTGTTGATTGCTTATTAATGGAATTGTTGTTTAGTTGAAAAAAATTCTTTCTTTTTATTTCTGATTATTTGAAATAACCGAGTGTGTAGAGTTTAAAAAAAATTTTTTCTAAATAAAATTATGCTTTACAAAGATTTTTATAATAATCTATCAGGGAATATTTTATCTTCCTTAAATTCTAAAGGTCGTCTTATTTTTAAGAAATTGGATTATTATTATGAATCCGAGCGAGTGTTTCAAGAGATTTTTGCTAGTTTTGATCTTACTCATTTTTATCAAAATTTTATTGAGAACTTCAGAAAGGAACTTTATGTGGAAAAGTTTCTTAAGAAAAAAATATCTCGCATATTTTCTAAAGAACAGCAAGAGCAGATATTATCATCTTATCATAATACGGTTTCAGAGGCTGTAGAAGTAATTGTAGATATTTTCTACGGCAGTCGTCAAATGTTAAAAATATTATATGAAGATATAGAGTACATTAAGCGACAGATTAAAGGTTCTGTTGGTTATGGAGGAGCGCTATATGGTTTTTCTGAACATTTTGTTACTCTATTTGAAGACAATTATCATACATTGTTATATTTTTTAGAATTTTTAAAAATAAAGGATCTTCTTTTTATTTTAAGATGGCCCGCTTATAATCTTAAAATAGTTAAGGCATCATTAGAACTAGAAGAAAAGAATGAATTAATTGATTTGATAATTAAAACAACTGTTAGTTGGTATAGAACTCTTTCTAAACTTAAAGATTTTGAAGAACTTACCTATTTTGAATATATTGTGAAAACAAACAATCAGGAGGAAATGTTTTTTAGAAACAAGCTAATACAGTTGTTTTCTTCTGATTTTTTTGCTAGTTTGTTTATATATTGGTTTAATACAATAACTTCTTATGATTACAAATATTGGGAAAATTTTGATTTTAAGAGACTTTATTTTGAGATTAGAGATTGGAATCCTATTAAAGATTGGGGGCCTTGGAGTAAAGGTTGGCCTTTTGTAATAGCACCCATTGGGCTGGGAAGTATCCTAAAGGACTTTGATGAATACTTGCACAAGAATATTTTTAAACCTTCGTTTCCCAGTAAATTTGATTCCTTTTTAGGTATTTTAAAAAATGCCATATTGTCTGAATTGTTTATTTATATTATGGATTATTTTTATAGCTATGTTGAGCATATTTTAAGTTTTCCCAATATTAAAGAAAAAATGAAGAATTATTTGTATTACCAAAAATTTCCACAGTATTTGATAGAAAATCCCAAGAGAAGTATTTTGGTTTATTATTTGAATTATTTGGCTAATAACTCTTATTTATTTTACATTGATAATTTTTTGCATATTCCTAAGGAGTTTTTACCATCTGGTTTTAACAAAGAAATGGTGGCTGCGATAAAAAATATGGCAAAAATAACTAGATTTTGTTTTTTGGGGATATTTAAGAAAAACTGGAAAGATATGTTGAAAAATAAAGATAAAAATCGTAATACAAGAATTACTAGTTTTTTAAACGAAAAGATACAGGTTTCTTGATGTTTTTTCTTTATTTTTAGTTTTTATATAGGTAAGTACTTCATGTATTTTCTTTTGGTTTATTAATGTTTTTAGAGTGTTTATTTCTGTTTGGTTCATAGACTTTAAAGGGAGTGTTTCAATTAGTGCTTTGGATTGTTTTAGTCCTAGGTATTTTCTTGTGTATGGGCTTGAGGAGTATTTGTAGGTTGTTAAAAAATCACTATCCGTTTCTTTACGAAAGTACTCTAGAAGCATGTTAAAATAATTTTTGAGTATTTTTTGTTCTTCTTGGGTGAGAGGGGGTTCAATGAAGACTTGTATGGGATGTGTTCGGTGTTTTTCTTTTGTAACAACTATCCCGTCCGCTTCAAAAACTTCTGTTATAGAATATAGTCCCACTCTTCCTTGCACCCCTCCAGTATCCAAAGTCCTAAGAAATAAATCATTGCTCTTTATTTTTTTACACATTTTTTCATCAACCCCCACTTCTAATACCTGATACCTATTATTTTCTTTAAAATTATTTGCATCTACTAGCCTTACTTTGAAGCTCCCAGTATTGCTTTTTAGTTCATTTATTGTAAGATAGAATTTAATACTTAGAGGTTGGGGTGCTTTGTAATTTTTTACAAATTCTTCAAACACGCCTCCCGCTCTGTAGTTGTTCTCAGGTAAGAGGACAAATCTTTTTTGAACCCACTCTCCATCCTTTATTTTTATACCGTTAAACTCCACTTTTTCATTCTTAGGAATATCTTTCCTACTAAAAAAACAAATCATCACATTTTGCCCCGTTGTTTCAAATATGTTTTCTTCAAATATAAAGGCTTTCAATATTTTATAAAATCTTAGAAAATCTTTTCTTATTTTGTTTGCAACAGAATATCCGAACAAAAAGTTTGTGGGGATGATGTATATCATTTCTTGTATTTTCGCTCTTAGGTCGTTAATCATGGCGATTTGGTAAAGATCCTGATATCCTTTGTTTTCATTACGGAAGTATTCCAAGTATTTTTGGGTTTCTTTGTTTTTGGGTATATGTCCTAGGTAAAGGTAGGGTGGGTTTGTTATGTGAAAGACTTTTTTGTTTGTTTTTAGTAGTTGTTGTGGATAGTCTTTGAGGGTGTCCTTTTGGATTATTTTTTCTTTTGCTATGTCTTCAGGGATACCATATGTTTGAGCTTTTTCTATTGCTTTATATACGTTTTTTTCTTGTATATCAAACAAGAAAATATTCTCTATGAAAAAATCAATTCTTTCTTTAGTTGGGATAGTATTTAGGATTGGGAGTATGAGGTTTCCTTCACCAGCAAACAAATCAACCCATATGTGATCATAAATTCTATCTTTTATGTAAGGGAATATGAATTTTTGAAAAATATCCACAGGAGTAAAATGCTCACCGTATATTTTTGTTTCTATTCTTGAAGGCATAATTTTAATTTTATAAGAAGTAATTGAAGACTATCACTTATTGTTATTTAATCTTTTTCTAATAGCCTCAATATATTTTTCATTGATTTCAATCATTACGAAGTTTCGTTTTAGGTTTTGTGCTACGAAGCCGGTTGTTCCAACACCCGCAACTGGATCTAAAATCAAATCCCCCTCCTTAGTAGAAATGATAATTATTCTTTTCAGTAGTTCTATTGGTTTTTGTGTTGAATGTATTTTTTTGCCTTGCTCATTTCTTAATCTTTCTTTACCTGAACAGATAGGTATTTGCCAAACATTTTTCATTGTTTTGCCTATTCCGAACTCTTTAGCATATTCTTTGTTGAATGTGTATTTTTTAGATTTTTTATCTTTTGTAGCCCATATGAGTGTTTCTGTGGCGTTAGTAAATCTAACTTTTAACCAGTTAGGCATAGGATTGGACTTTAACCAGATTACATCGTTTAATATCCAAAAGCCTAAATCTTGCATGATTTTCCCTATACGAAATATGTTGTGGTAGGTCCCCATTATCCATATGGTACCGTTGGGTTTTAAA
>JANXEB010000061.1 GCA_025058985.1 Candidatus Aenigmatarchaeota archaeon | reverse complement strand
ATTAAAATAGAATCTCTTTGATATCTTCTAAATTTTTATATAAATTGGCTAAAATTTCTTATTAAAAAATTATAAAATTTATATTTAAATCTTTGCATTATAATATAATTGGGTATGTTGAGAAAGATATTTGCCGTTTTGACTTTAATGATAACAGCGGTTTTTGCAACAACAGATACGGCAATAGTTAGTGTTAATGTAAATGCTGTAACAGCTATAGATATTAATCCAGCATCTTTTGTATTTGTTGGAAATCCAGGAGAAAATGTAACTTTCCAATATTTTCAAATTGAAAATATAGGTTCTACTAATATAACAGCAGTTTATGCAACAGTAACAACAACAACTAGCAATCCGTATGGTACAGGTATAACAGCTAACTATAATAGTGGAGAGTTTGTAAGAATAGATAATACAACTAATGGAAACTTCTACTATGTTAGAAATAAAAACTGGAATGAAGCAAAACCATTATATGTAATAGCTCCAGCTGGTTGGAGTGAAGGAGATAAAGCAGGTGCATCTTGGGGATATTTTGTAAGAATAAGGAGTGTTGGTTTGGAAACTAATGAAGGAGAAGAATATTTTGCAATAACAATGAATGGCACACAAAATGGTTGTAATCCAGGTACTGTAAGAATAGGTAAAACTCCACATACAAAATCTCAAACTGGTACAATAGATTTCAATGCAGGAGATTTTGCTATAGTAAGTATAGGTTCTGATGGAAAGGGTAGTGTAAGTGGTGTAAATCCAATGTTTGATGTTCATACAATAGAGGTGTCAAGCGATTGTAAAGCTATTTCACTAATATATTGGGATGGGATAAGATCTTTGATAGGAAATCCGCCGTTTAAGCCAGGAGAAGCTAGAGATATGAGAATAATGGTTAGCATACCATATGGTGTACCTACTGGAGGAGCAATAACTGGAACATTAACAGTAATAGCCTCTTAATAGATTTTTTATTTTTTTCTAATGATATTTAATTGTGAAAATAGTAAATATATTAGCAGCATTAGTATTGTTTAGCGTATCTTTTTCTTTTCCTATAATAGAGAGTGTTGATCTGTTTCCTTCTAATAATATTTTTATTGGAGAAGATTTAACTATTTCAGTATCTTGTTATGATTTAAATAGTACAATATCAAGAGTTTATGCTAAAATTTATAGTAATAATTTAATTTTCCCAACTATTGATTTAGATTATTTTGTTTTAGAAAATAAATATAAAAAAACTATTGAAAATAACTATTTTGAAAATCCAGATACTTTTAATATAGCAGTTTATTGTTTAAATGAAAAAAATGAGGCAAATGTTACTTTCTCTACTTTTAATGTCTCAAGAGCTTCTTCTCTTTTACATTCAAAACAAGTTTATTATACAAATGAAATAATTGAAATAATTTTTGCACCACTTATTAACAATAAATTATTAATAACTGAAAGATTGCCAGTTGTTTTTATAAATAATAAAGAAAAGCAATTAAAGCAATTACCATTTTTTAAAGCAAATGTAGGTTGGATATTAAAATTTGATGCTCCTAGTAGGGAAGGTACTTATGAGCTAAAAGTTTCTGCTAATTATGATAGGATAACAATTTCTAACAAAACTTTTATAGAAGTTAAAAAACCTTTTAGGCTTGAACATTTTTCTTTGAGTAGCTATCTTGTAAAACCAAATGAAGTTTTAACAGTTTTTTTCCAAGTTTATTATAAAGATGAAAATATTGAAGTAGAAAAAAACAATGTTAAAATTTTTGTTGATGATATTTTATTGAATATAACAGAGTTTGGTAGGCAAGGTGATTTTCATTTTGCTAGAGTAGTATTACCATTTCTATCTCCAAAATCTCATGAAATAAAGATTTTTGTTAGTTATAACGGTAATCATATTTCTTCAGTGAAGGAAGTTACATACTTAGGACAAATAAAAGTTAATTTATCACCAAATACAAATTTGGAGTTTATTTCAACTTCATATAAGTTTTCTTTTACTTCTGATAGAAATGGTGTTATAAATAATTTCATAGCTTTTGGCACATATGATTTAAAAATATGGAATAACAAAGTTAATATTGTTTTATTTAATACAAAAATATATGAAGAAGAAATACCTTTAAATTTTCAAGAAATTGAGTTAGATATAGAAGGAATTAATAATGCTGGAAGTTATCTAGTAGAAACTTCTTTGAATTTTAGTAGTGCTTATTTAGAGCTTTATTATGATGAAAATAAAGTTTTTGATGAATCAAAAATAAAAGTTTTTAGATGTGATAGTTTTAATTTTGCTATTAAAAAATGTAATAACGAATGGAAATTTGTAGATAATTTTACAATAGATAGTGTAAAGAATGTTGTTAGATTTTCAACAAGTTATTTATCTGTATTTTTAATAGGAACTGAGAAAATTTTAAACTTAGAATTATCTTTTGATAAAGAAAAATATTTTTTAAAAGATATTGCGAAATTCACTGGTTATGTTGTTGATGAATGGAATAATAAAGTAAAAAGTGTTGCCATAAATTTAAAAATAGTAGGTACAAACATAAACTATAAAACATTTTCTAACAATGATGGTGTTTTTTCCGGAAGCTTTATACTTCCTGAAAAAGAAGGAGAGTTTGAAGTTTTGGTAGTAGTTGATGCAAAATTTTCCAATTTAACTAAAAAGTATAAATTGAAAATAGAAAGAAGTAAAGAAATTTCTATAATTTTCTTAGATTCTGTAAAAGTAAAGGTTGGAGAAAGTTTAGAGTTAGAGGCAATAATTAAGAATATAGGACAATCTAATTTAACAAATATAAAAATAGAAATAGATGGTATACCTTCTGAATATTATCAAATAGAAGATTCGGTAATAGAGTTTTTAGAAGTTAATAAAGAATATTCCATAAAAATAGTTTTCAGGATTTTAGAGCATTTTAATGAATCGACTACTCTAGCTAAGATAAAAGCTTTTAATGAGGAAATTTATTATGAGAAAGAATTTGGATTTACAATTTTGTCAGAAGAAAATATCATACCAACTGCAAAGGTTATTTTACCAACTATTAATTTAGAAGATGAAAATTTAATTTTTATAATAATTGCACTATTTTTGATTTTATCATTTTTATTGTTTAAGCCAAAAAAGAAAAGAATTGTAAGAGATGTAAAAAGTTGGAAAGAAGAAATTGAAAAAGTTTTAAACAAAAATAAATGAAAAAATTTCTTTTTATTTTTTTATTTTTGTTTATTTCATTATCATTTTCAAAAAGTGATATAAATGTAACAGTTATTGAAAAAGAAGGTTTGGTTGTTAGAATTTTTTACAAACCTGTAATATATCTTGGTTTGGTTGAAATTGGAAATCAAACTTTTTTTAATATAAGCGAGTTACAAGTTATACATGTGGAAATTTTAAATATTGGTAGTAGTAGTTTAAATTTAAAAAATCTTTTATTAGAAATATTGTTTTTTGAAAAAGGGAGATTTATCCAATTAGCTAATTATACAGATTATTTTTTACCTCCTAATTTATTACCAGGTCAATTGCATCATTTTAATGTTACTTATGCTCCAGATAGATTGGGTGTACATAATATAAGAGTTAAAGTAGATTATAATAGAAGAAGAGCAACAGCATTTGGAAGTTTTCTAGTTACTTTACCACCAATATATGTTTTAGTTCCACAACCACCTATAACAAAAGAAGTTTTTGTACCTAAAGAAGTTCAATTAAAACCACCAGTATTACAAATAATAGCTCCTAATCAAGTTGATATTTTTAAAGGTGAAATAGAAACTATAACTATAATAGTTAAAAATGTTGGTGAGAGAAGTGTTTTTAATTTAAGACCACATATTTCTTCACCACAAAATTTTGAGTTTTCAATTTCTCCACTAACTATAGCTTTTTTAGAGCCGAATGAATCAGCTATTTTTCATTTAACGCTATTTGTTAGTAAAGATGTTGATGAAGGTATTTATCCTTTATCTTTTGAAATCGTAGCTAATGAAACATCAGCTTCAAGAGTTATTTATATTAATGTAACAGAGTTACCAAAAATAATAGATTTTTGTGAAGATGCTAAAAATAAAATTTTAAGCTTTGAATTCTTAATGTATTTAATAAGATCTAGAATTTATTCTTTTTACTTAAAAGGTGCTTATGTTGAAGAAGTTAACAATAGTGTTTTAATAATTGAGTATAAAATGAAGGAAGCTAAAA
>JANXEB010000046.1 GCA_025058985.1 Candidatus Aenigmatarchaeota archaeon | reverse complement strand
AATCTGTATGTATAATGGAAATCTTTCACACCAACCTAATTCTTTTAATTTTTTTGTATCTATTTCTATTGTTGTTTCTGCTTCATTTTCATTTATTTCTTTAAGTTTTATTAATTCTTGGTTTTGTAAGTGGGGAACATCTTCTGAGGTTTCTGTTATTATTTTATCATTTTTTATGGAGTATGCTACTTCCCACCAGTGATCTGTTGCTCCTCTTATATTGAATGGCAATAAATATGATCCATTGTCTTTTAAGAAATCCATTAGTATAACCACTGATGAGTCATTCTCAAATGCTTCTCTATCATATTTTTCTGTTTTTATTTTCAGTAATATATTTTTATTTTCATCATATTTTGCAGAATAGGATATTAAGTCTCTTGTTCCATCAAATCCATCGTTCATTTTCCTGCTACCGTTTTTATCTATCATTACTGTTTTAAAATTATCTTTCTCTTGGCTGTATTGGCATTGCTGAATAGTTCTTATATTTGTCATCATTTTTATCCCTCCATTGTTTTCAGGTTTTAAACCTCCTTTCGATTTAGTTTTAACTAGTTTAGTTTTAACTAGTTTTTGTTTAAGGTGATAATATTTAAAAATTCAAATTGAAGTGTAAAAAAAATGTAAAAGATGTTCTGAAATTGGTAGTTTCTTGAAAATCTATAAAACGATCATAGAAGTATGTGTATTATTTAAGATTCTGTTTTGATCTGTTAGAACTATTTTATTGTTTAAGTTTTCTTTTTCTATTTCTGGTAATGTTTTTAAGAAGGTTATCTTGGATAGGAAAACCAAAGAGTTTTTGAGATCTGTTATTTTTTGAAACTCATTTATTTTTTCCAGAGTTGAAATATTGATCTCTATATTATTTGAAATAATGTACTTAAGGAATGTATTTACTTTTTCTATGAATTCTTCATCATTTTCTTCATTTGTGGAGATATTATTAATTAAAAAGTATAATTTAGGATTGGTGAATTGAGCTTTTTGTTTGACTACTAATTTACCTATTTTTGCCCAGTGTTTCCATGATATTTTCTTGATATCATCCAATTGATATTCTCTTATAGAAAAAAATTCTCCTTCTTCTGTTAGTTTATACATTAGACCAATATTGTTTTCAGGAGATGTGTTTGTTACACTTTGGTAGTTTATGGTTGAGAAATTGGGGTAAATATATATTGCTGTTTCTATTTGTTTTTTTATTGGTGGTATTATTTCAAAAAATAAGCTCACATTGATATCGATGTCTATTTTTTCTATAAAACCTCTTTTTATGGCTTTTATTTCTATTTCCAATTCTTTTAAGCTTTTAGGTTTGGTATAGAATATTGATTTAGGAATGTCTTGGGCGAAGTGTTGATTATTGACTTTTATTTTTGCGATTATAAGTGGTATTATTGAGTTATTTTTTAAGAAGATTTTTAGTATAATTTTTTGTCCTTTGTATATTTGAAGTGGTTTTATTGAAATCTTTTCTATTTCTATATGTGGTGTTATTATGAGGGGGTAAATATAAGTAATTAAAAGAGTGGATGACATGATGATGAATACTAAGAAAGTCAATGGGGACCCTATGTTGACTGAGATAAGCAGTGCTAAAAGATTTATCAGAATCGCATAGAAGTATTCCAGTTTGCCCATTTAGTGTTTGGATGTGGCTTTTGTTTTTAAGGGTATTGAAGCTACTAGCGAAACTCTGTGATTATCTGCTTTTATAACAAAATCCATCTCTTCTGTGTCAACATCATCTCTGTATTTTGAAAGTAATTCTATTAGATCTTCTTTTAGTTTTTCTATAGTTGTATTTTTTTCTTGTGATCTGTCGTGAACTATGACCAATTGTAATCTTTCCTTAGCTACTTTTGAAGAT
>JANXEB010000030.1 GCA_025058985.1 Candidatus Aenigmatarchaeota archaeon | reverse complement strand
ATGCAGTTATGTTTTTCAGATTTCCGTGATGTTGTTTCACTACAATATAAGACAAAATCGGTAAAAGCTTTTTGTAAATTGTATCAAAACTGCATTTCTCTAACTCTGACTTTACTACAAAATAAACGCAAATAGCAGAAAGCAAAGAATGGTCTTTGCGTGAAACTTTCTTGCCTGCTAAATACTCCTGAAAAAACCGTGTTGCCTTGCCTATGTCATGAAGACAACATGAAATTTTCAGAGGAATTTGTAACAAGTTAACTATCTTTTCTGGTTTTTCCTGCAAAAAATAGTTGGCAATCGTAAAAACTTGCTTTAAGTGTTCATCCAAACATAAAGTTGGATGAGAATATAAATTACTTTCAGTAGAAAACAACTCTCTCTCCATTGCTTAATTCCACTAATTCTTTACACTTACACTGTATGCTTTTGCCTTGCGCTTCGTAAATTATCTCATCGTAAAGAATTACTTCTCTCCGTGTATTCATATGAATTGGAAATATGTCTTCTTTCACATATTTTCTTGCACCTTCTGTATTAGGTCGAAACTCAAGTATTTTTCTTTTAGGAATAACAGTTTGAACATCTACTAAACCATCATACTTAACCATCTTAGCATCAAAAACACCTATAAATTGATAATCCGCAAGATATTCAGATAAACCTAAACAGAGATTGTAATGTATTTTTTTATCCTTAAGACAGTCATAGATTCTTTGAAAAACCCTTTCGTCTTTATGCGTAAAATAAATTCTATAATGAGGATTTTTTAAAAGTTGAATATTAACTAAGGTGTAAGGTTCATGGCTTCTTGTCGGCGTTACAATTTTTACAGGAGTATAGACCATGTCAGAAGATAACCAATCCACCACTTTTATCGTCTTTTGAATGTTGCCGTTTTTAAATGTAATAGTGCTAAACTTAGTGTTTATAAGAGAAATAGTAGTCCTGAACTTTTTTACTGGATTCATTAATCTAACCGCTATGCTACATTTCTCATAAGACAAAACAGACAAATACTCTTCTTGAGAGTCTATCCTTCCACTTCCTAATCCAATTATTGAACCAATCATGCCTGCTACTGTCGAGTGTGATGGAAAGGAATAAGTCTCTGGCGATGATGTTGTCCATATCTTTCTGAAATGACCATAATCACCAAAAACATCAAAAACAATCACTTTCATAGTTTGTCCTTAAAATTTTATTTTTTCTGCATTAGCTAAAAAGTTCGCATTTACAATATTTAACTGACCAAGTATATCTTCAACGTATCTGATTTTAAGTATTTTCTCTTTGTGAGCATTTATAAGATTGTCTAATTTTGAAAAATCAACTACATAATCCGTTATATCTTTTATGTCTTCTTCACTTTTATCACTTATTGGTTGTATGCTTATTAAACTGTTTAGTCTACCAATATGAAAATCTGATCCTTCTTTATAAATTATCTGAAGTAAAAATCTTGGTAATTGCCCTACTTTTGAGTCTGAAGTTAAGTTTCTTGTCCCTTTCCACATTGCCTCTATCATAAGTGCTATGTCATCATCTGTAAGAGTATGACCTAAAGGTTTCTGTTCTTTTGCTACTATGTTTTCATTTGCGATACCCCAAAAAGCAATTAATGCATAAGGCACTACATATCTGCTTGTAAATGTACCTTGTCTTTTCTCATCATCGTCCTGATCAGAAGTGCTTGGAATAACACATGTTCCTTGAATTTCTTCTGGATTAACTCTATTCAACGATTTTCCAAATGCAAATTGAACAGGTCCTGTTAAAGAGAAATTTGTTGATTCAGATGTGCTACCAGATTTACTTTTCAAAGCAAAGGTGCCACCAAATAACCTAATGTCTATACATCTTTGCATTAATACATTTGGACTACCATACTCTGAATAAAGGACTTCTCTGGTTTTTAAAGTGCGTTTTGTCTCATCTAAAATTTCTTTCCTTACAAATATTTCCTTACCTTTGTAATCTAATAGATAGTCTCTAATAGTTCTTTTCAATCTCTGTGGTGAAACCAAAATAAACTCACCATCATTGCGTGGAATGTTGTCGTTAGCATCCCCATTAGGATTTGAATAAAAAACATCATAAAGAAATAAAAACTCACTTCTGTTTTTAATCATTTCTTGTTCCTCCTTTTTTTTGTTTATAGTAAATCGTAATGTTATTTTCCTTAAAAAACTCTAATCCTAAATAAAAACCAGAGTACAGTCTCCATTTTGCCTTTTCACTGTTTATCTTTATGCTTTTGCTTTGAGATATACTTTTTTCAATTAACACAACTAAAGCATCCACAAATGGACTTTTTACTCTATATGAAAGTAGCTTGTTTATTAACCTGTTTTTAAAATTTATTAAAATTTTCTCACTTGTAAAAGATGCATTGTTTATAAATCCCTCTGGATTTGAAAGACCTCTTTTCCGTGCTTCATTGGCAACACACTGAGCAAGTATACCAGTAAAAAATATCGCCCTAAGAAGTGGTGAATGTATCATACCTTTATGCTGTTCATAAAACTGTTCTAACCTTTCTTTGTAATAATCCATATTCTTTGATACTTTATTTTCAGTTTCCTCTTTCCCACTGTCTACTTTATGTATTAACTTTTCAGCCTCACCTTCATGGACTTCAAAAAGGGAAAAAGTTACGCTTTCTTTTTTGTTAAACATTTTCTCCTCCTTTGCTTTGAAGTAATTCTAAATAACTAAAAAACATATAAACTTTGTTTGTATCCTCAATTGCAAAGTTTAAATAGTCTCTGTTTTTCTTTATATATTTGTTAAACTTAGAACATAACCATTCAAAGTCTATTTTCTTATCTTTTATAATGCAATCCGTTACCTTCAAAAACTCTCTATAAGCAATTTTTTGAGAATCCTTTCCTTTAGCAGTTGCAAATAAAATGTCTTTTATTATGTAAAACAGTGGCTTGTTGTTCCTATTACTGTCCAAAACTTTATCCACCGCTTGCATAATTGTCTTTAACCGTGATGGATATACATCTTCTATTAAAAGCACAATCTTTAACCTTTCATTGTCCTTTGTTTTGCTGTTATCAAAAAATACAAAATCCATTAAAAATACATCATCTAACTCAGATATTTTTCTCATTATATTGTCTTCTGTCTTAGCTATTACGCTGTATTCTTGCTTTGATAAATTAGAAATTTCATACCTCTCTGAAAGAATGTTGATGATTTTGTCTATTACTGCATAATCATTACTTATTAAAAATTTTGGAACTATGTAAAACTTTATCCCACCAAATGTGGCAGGTTTTGTGAGAATAAAGTTTTTGCCTTTCTCTATGTTTTGAAAACAATCATAACACAAAGGGAAATTTTTGATTTTTGCACTTTCAGAAAAACCACCAGTGGTGTATCCAGGTTTGTCAAATGTCAAAAAGGGAAAAGGACATTTATAAGAAACAGATTTTCTTTCGCCGCAAATACAACAAACACCTTCTGCAAACTGTTCAAAAAATGTACTCTCCTTTCTTTCTTTATAATAGTCGTTAAAAACTTTAATGCCATTAATTTCAAATTCACCTAAATATTGTTTATTTATCTTAATGCTAAATAGTAGATTTTCAGGTTTTTTCTTTTTCTTTTTGTTATCTTCTGCTTTTTCAATTTCTATTGATTGACAAAAATTCTTTAATTTTTCCGATAAATCTTTGCTTGTGTCTGTTAAAAAATTAGCAAGTCTTTTAAAAAGACCTTTATCAATGTTTTGTTTTTTTTTGCATGCTTCTATTATCCAGTTTAGTCTTTTTTCATTCTTTATATTCATGACAGGTGCAAGTTGTCCGTCTTTTCTGTCATTTATTCCGTAAAGGTATTTGTCTGTTTTGTTTATGTCAAATTCTTCAATAACAAAATTTTCATCCCAAGAAATAGTATTTGAATTAATGTTAACATTAGCAAAGACTATTTTTTGGATAGATGTTTCTTGTTTTTTATTTTGTCCCTTTTTTAAAACTTTGTGTAGGATAATATCCTTCATATCTTTATCACCTTTTAGTTTGCCTATTAAAGCCAAGGTCTTTAACATTAAAAACCTCCTTTTTTTAAATTTTCTTTCAAATCCTCATAGTTAGAATAAAACGAAGGTCAACCTCCGGAACATTTAGAACAAATATCATCTTTCAAATCCTCATAGTTAGAATAAAACAATTCAGCACGTTTTGCGCCATGTTTTCCATG
>JANXEB010000007.1 GCA_025058985.1 Candidatus Aenigmatarchaeota archaeon | reverse complement strand
ATAAACTTCTTATTTTTCTAAAAGCTCTTTTATAATTCATACTTCAACAGACGGTCTTTTACTTTTTATCATTCCTAGGAAAACGAATTGAAAAATAGCAACAGAAAAAATAACAATATAAAAAAGAGATTGTGGTATAGTAACTCCACTGAAAGATGAAAATATTATCAAAAAAACTATTCCTAATGTAGGAAATATTATAGAGGTCATTAAATACATTAATGCAATCGGACTTAATTCTGAACCATATTTTCTTATTGCTATTCTTTGTTCATTAGATAAATTATTTGCCATAACTTCTAATGAATTACCTAAATCTGTACCAGTTCTCATTGCATTTATTAGTTGCCACACAACTCTTCTAAAAGCAATATTCGGATTTCTAATAGTTAAATCCTCTAGTGCAATTATCTGATCTTTTCCAGAATAAATTTCTTTTCCACATTTTTCGAATTCTTTTGATATTTCTCCATAATTACCTTTTGAAACAGAAACTATTGCATCAAATAAAGAAACACCGCTTTTTACTTGTATTAGCAAATGCTTAACAGCAAACAACAAATTTTTTTCTATATCCCTATTTCTCTTAGAAACTAAATATCTTGGATAAAAAGATATGTAAAAGAAAATAACCAGTTGGAGAAAAAAAGAAGCTAAGAACGAACTCGTTAATGATTTAGATAATAGAATGAAAATCATAAAAAAAACAAAAAACCAAAAAATGCTTGAAAAAATTGCTATAGATAAATACTCTCTATCTTTTAAATCTATTCCAGCTTGTATTAGAGTTTGTTGTAACCCAGGAAAAAACTTTAGAAGATTATTGCTCAAAAACAGAATACCTCTTGAAAATTTTAAAGTTTTTTCTATAGGAAAAGGTAAAAATGGTATTCTCAACTTTCCCATTTTTTTATTATTTCATCTATTTTTTTATCTAAATTATTTAAAACTATTTCTTTGTTAGTATAATAGATTGAAATTATCTTTCCTATTTTGTTTAAATCCACTATATCATTTTTAACAAAATATCTTAGTATTTTTTCCTTTTCAGCTAAATCTTCCATTATTTCTTCATCACTCATACCTGTAAAAGATCTTATTTCTTCAAAAATTCTATAAATATCTCCAATTTTTTCTATAATATCTTTTGCAGGTTTCCATTTATAAAAAACATTAACTTTAACACCCTTTTCACCACCAATTATCTCAGCTACTTGAAGTAATCTTCTTTTACCAGTTCTCCTATCTCTAAAAGCAACTGTTAATAAGTGTAAAGCGTCTAAAACACTTTCAGGGACGTTTATTGGCGGGTTTGTTAATCTTTTTATAGCTTGTTCTGCTGTATCTGCATGTAATGTAGCATAAACACTATGTCCTGTATGCATGGCTTCAAAAAGAACTTCAGCTTCTCTAGCTCTTCTTATTTCCCCAACTATTATTCTATCTGGTCTCATTCTTAAACTATTTACCAAAAGATCAAGCATTTCTATGCCACCAAGACCTTCTGGGTTAGGTTCTCTAGTTGTTAAAGGAACCCAGTGTAAAAATTCTGAAAGATTTAATTCTCTAGTATCTTCTATAGAAACAATTCTATGGTTCGGTGGTATAAAATTAGCAAAAACATTTAGCAAAGTTGTTTTACCACTTCCAGTTCCACCAGCGACTATCATATTTAACTCATATTGAATTGCTAACCATATTAAACTAGCAACTTCGAAACTAATTGTGTTGTTTTTTATTAGTTCCGTTATACTCCAGGGAGATCTTCTAAACTTTCTTATTGTTATCGTATTTCCAAAAGAAGATATTGGAAATAAAGTTGAATTAACTCTATCTCCAGTAGGTAAGTGCGCATCTAACAAGGGATTTAATAAAGTTATTTGTCTACCAATTCTTCTTGCTATTGTATTAGCATAATTTTGAATATCTATTTCAGTAGGTACAAAAACGTTTGTTTTTAACCATCCATATTTTTTATGATATACCCAAACTGGTTGTTTTGAACCATTTATTGCTATTTCTTCGAGATTAGGATCTTCTAGTAAAAATTCTAGCTTTCCAAGACCAAACATTTCTTGAATTAAGCTTCCTGCAAGAAACAGAGCTGTTTTTTCATCAATTGTTGGAATTTCTTTTTTTATTTCTTCAATAGCTTTTTGGTGTACTTTGTTTTTCATCTCTTCCCATTTTTGAAAATCAGTAATTTCTCCATGTTTTAATGGTATTTCTGCAAGTAAAATAGTTTTAATTTTGTTTAATATCCCCAAAGTTCCTCTTCCAATTTCTTGCGTTTTTAGGTTATAATGTAACACAAAATCATTAACCTTCTCTATACTAACTTCAGTAGAAATTTTTTGGGAAGTAACCGTGTATTTTTCAACAATCACAAATTAAAATTGTTTTTAGAATTTTAATTAACAATGCTCTATTTATTCTTTTTGTTTTGATTATAAATTGTGGAGATAGGTTCCGTTAACGAGATTGCTAGGTTGACACACATTCTTTTTCCCAATCCAAATAGTTGGTATACTGCAGAGGCAAAAATATCTAATTTTAAAGAGGAAAAAATCTTAAAAATGAAAAAGATTTCTTTCAGTTGGTTGCATGATTTAATTAGGAAGCTCTATGATAATTTAAAAACCGAGGGAATTAGGTTGACCTCTATCTATTTTTCCCCATCTTTACCGAAAAACATAGATCGAAATACAATTTACTTGGAATGCAAACCTTCCATTCTTTCATTTTGTTTACGTGATTGGGGAATTTTCACTAAAAAATATTTTCTATCAGCTACTCAACTATCTCACTATAGCAAGAAGTTATATGGAAACGTTATAGACATGTTTGTAAAAAAGCTTAGCTCTTTAAACATTCCAGTATACGAGGCTGGTGTTGAGGGAGGATCTTTCATTTCTAATGGAAAAATAGGTATAGTTAGTATGAAGAACGAATTGAGTAAATACAAAGAACTTATTGATGAATGTGGAGAGCTTTATAATTTTCCAGAGATTAACCTTCATATAGATAGTATTATTTCTTTCCTAGGCGAAGATGTTTATCTAATGAATTATGACTTATTAAAAACTATTAGTGAAGATTTAGAATACTCAATTTGTTGTAATTTTAAGAGGATTGAAAAACTCGTAGAAAAAATGAAAGAGAAAAAATACAGTCAAATTAAAATCAATGGTTATTACTATGGTTCTGAAGCTAGTGTTGTAACCAATATTCTTAACATTGGGAAAAGAAAAGTAGTAGTAGTGGATAATAAAGGATATGTTGAAAAACTTGTTTCTAGAGAAGGTTTTGACGTTATAAATCTTTATCCAACAAAAAGCTTTGAAATGATGAAAAATTTATATGTAGGAATTAGATGTATAACACTTCCAGTTAAAAGAGAG
>JANXEB010000023.1 GCA_025058985.1 Candidatus Aenigmatarchaeota archaeon | reverse complement strand
TATTTTAATATTTTCTCTTTTAAATCCTAGAGATTTAATAATAGAAATCATAGAACAAACAAACTCAACACTTCCACAAATATAAAATCTAGTTTCATCACTCATCATATTATTTTCCATAAGAACTTCTTTTATCATTTCAGCATCTATAGCTCTAGAATAACCTTTCCAATTCTTTTTTTCTTCTTCAGTTAAACGAGTTAAAGTATGGTAAACTTTAAGATTTGGAATAGATTCTAATTCTTTTTTATAACAAATATGCTGAAAAGTTCTATTACTATAAATTAAAACATATTTTCCTTCATTAATTTTTTGTGTTTTATTTAAATATCTAAGATGACAAATAAAAGGAGCTATTCCTGTTCCACCAGCTAAGAATAAAATATTTTTATCATTTTCATCAATTACAAATTTTCCAAAAGGACCAGTAAAAATTACACTATCTCCAACTTTTGCATTATCACAAAAAAATGGACTAAAACCACCTTCATTATTTCTTCCAACTAAAATTTCTATATAATTATCTCCAGGTGGATTTGTTATTGAATATTCTCTAAAAGTTTTATTTGCTCTTTCACAAATTCTTTTAAAAATTTCTTCATTAATTTCTTTTCTTTCCAATCTTTCTTTTGCATATTTTATTACATCTTCTTTGTTAAAATGTATTTTTATAAATTGACCTGGTAAATAATTAAAATTTTCTACTTTTATTTTGAATACTTTTGCGTTTATAGACTCTTGTTTTATTTCTATTATTTCTCCTTTATACATTATCTAAAGTTTTTTGGCTCGCTTTTTATCTTGAACTTATTTCTCCACTCTTCAAATTCTTTCATCTCTTCTTCTGAAAGCTTTTTATCAAAACTAAACCATTCTTTTTGCTTAAGTTCTTCTGCAGTTTCTGAAGTTTTGCTTATAGCACCAACTGGACAAACTGCTATACAATCAAAAACATCTTTACATTTTTCCCATATTAAAAAAGATTTACCATCTTTACCTATATCTAAGGCTTGGTATGGACAAGTGGCGACACAAGCTCCACATCCTATGCAAGTTTCTCTATCGATAACAACCTTCTGATATTTTACCATAATTTTATTTGTTTTCACTACTTAAATAAAGCTTGTAATGGAAGGAAGATTGTTAAAGAATAAATAGCTAGAGAAGAAATCGAAAAAAGAATTGCTTGAATTAAAAATATCTTAGTCATTTTTTCGTATTTTTTTATTTTATCCTTTCCTCCCTCTAAGGTTGATAAAAATAAAATAGAAATAATAGAAATTTCTATCATATATATTCCAAATATAAGTGCAGAGTATTCTATAGGCATAACTTTTTTAAAATTGACTGGTAAAAATGTTGTAGCAGCAAATGGTATTGTAGCATTTTGAGCACCCACTATATTAGTAACAAAATTGCTTATAGTATTCATAACATCAGTAATAATACCAGTAATTCCAACTATCATTCCAGAAAAAAGTGGAAGTAAAAGTAATAAAAGAATGTTAATTTCGCTTGTTATATCGTCAAATATTTCCTTAGAAAACATTTCGACTCTCTTAGTAGTTCTCAAATAATTGGAAATTGTTATAACTGCCTGAGAAACTGCGAATCCACCAATTTTCATAGCTTCTATTATTATTTTCATTACATTCTCTATCAAACTAGATCTAAATTCTTTTATTGCACCAATCTCTTCATCAAATATAGCTCTTTGAAGAGTAAATCCAAATGCCTTTATGTTATGAAGAGCTTTTTCAAACAATCTATGAATTTCTAGACTCTTTATTTTCTCATTTAGTTTACTTATTATGTTTTCCGTAGAGTAACCTAATGTTAATAAATTTCCTAAATTATACAATGCTGTGGGAAATTCTTCTTCTAGCTTAACTATTCTATCCCTGATTTTTGAGTTTTTAAAATAGGAAAAATAAGAGTAAAAAATTATAGAAAAAATAAAACCAAGAACAATTATTTTTGCTCCTATAAGTCTAAAGAAACTTCGCTCTTCATTACTTATTATACTCCATCCTAAAAAAGAAAATAGCACTGCAATTAAAATAGAAATTGGTAAAATTGGAATATTTTTGTTTTTTATACTTAAATAACCTATCTTGTTAGTATTACTTATTTTTCCAAACTCAATTTCTGATAGAAATGTTGGAAAAGATTTTAAGTACATGTTGTTAAAAATTAGAATAACTGAAGGAATAAGAAAATTGTATAAAAATGAAATGTAAAATGGGTTAATAAGCAGTCCTATGAATGAAGTTAATACTGGAATCATTATAGTTACCAAAATTGGTAAAACTATACCCATGTAAGTTATTATAGTTATGGGTACCTTAAGTTCCTGTGCATATATTTTTAACCTATCCATGTTTCTTTCTAGCAAGGTATTTATAAGCTTTTCGAATATTTCGGCTCTTTCCTTTTCTGATTTATGTATAGAAGCCCTTATAGTTTCTATAGCATCATAAAATTCTTCGTTTTCTACTTTCCATCCCTCAGCGAATTTTTCCAAAGCTTCATCAGCATTTTTATACAAACCTACATTTAATTCGTAAAAAAGTTTTTTCAATTGCTTACCTATATAACCTTTTACATTTTCTGAGGCAAATTTTAAAGCATTTTCTAAGTTTGGTACAATTCTTAAAGAAATCACCATGTATAGAATAGTTAAAATCAAATCTGGTGAAGAAGTCGCTCTTATATGCTTAGAGAGTACAGAAGGATAATAAATGAAATAAAGTGAAAGAGATAAACCGATAACAAGAAAAAATAGTCCTAGAATAAAAAACTTAAACAAAATAAGCACTAAAGAAAATGGAACGAGAGTTAAAATCAAAAATATAACCGTGTTGAAAACGTATCTTGCATTTGTTTCTATATTGCAAAACTTTAATGTTTCGTTCAATTTATTTTCCGTACTTTCGTCAAACTTTATGTTTAAAAATCTTCCTAAAACATTACAAGTTTTTTCGTAGAATAAACTCATAAATAAATTTAGGTGGATGGTTAATTTATTATGGGTGAGTTTAATTTACATTGTTGGATAGAATTTAGTAGTAATATAGAAAAAACTTTAAAAGAAAAACTCCCAATACTTATTGCTAAAGAAATACACCCAGTTTTGTTTAAAAAAGGTATACCGGGAGAAAAAGAAGGTGCAAGAATAGTTGAATGGGACGTTAAAGATAATAAATTAAACTTAATAATAGAAGGAAGTAATTATTTGAGAGCGCATGATGCTTTACTAAGATTAAGGAATTATTTTGCAGAAAAATTTGGAAAAGAAAAAATTGGCGTAAGAAATATTTTTGGTAAAAAATATGAAATCCTCTATCATCCAAAAAGGAATCCTCTAGAGAAAATAGAAATAAAAGTACCCTGGGTAAAAAATATTGAATTTGATGGAAAAGTTTTTAAAATAATTTTGGAAAACCTAGACGCTAAGTGCTTTGAAGATAGGTATATTGAGAGAATTTTGAAAAGAATTGAGGAAAAAATTTCAAAACAATATGTGCATGGAAAATCTAGTTTAACAGAAGAAGTAAAAAGAAGTGAGAAAAAAATAGAAAAATATAAAATAAAAAGTGATATTTCAGAAAAGTTAATAGAACTTGGTTGGGTTAAAAAATTTTCTTTAGCTGGTGTATGGGGATCTTTGCCACCATTTACTTCATTGGTAAGAGCTATAGAAGCTTTAATAATAAAAAAAATAATTAAACCAATGAAATTTGAAGAAATACTTTTGCCAAGATTAATTCCGCTAGATACTGAATATAAAAAAGGTCATTTAGCAATTCCTAATGAAATATTTTGGGTCTCTCCTCCAATATCTAGAGACATTAAAGATTTTGAGGATTTAATAGACTACGTAGAAATTACTGGAGAAGTTGATAATAAAATGCTTAAAGAAAAATTGGATAAACCAATAGCCGGTTTAGCTTACGCTCAATGCGAATGTTTTTATCAATTGTTTGAAAAAAAGGTTATTGACATAGATAACCCATTAAGATTTTTTGATAGATTTGGCCCAACTTGGAGAGCTGAATTTGGCGGAGTAAGAGGTTTAGAAAGATTAGATGAATTCTACAGAATTGAGTTAACATATTTAGGTTCTCCAGAATTTGTAATAAACACCAGAGATGAGATCTTGGAAAGAATGGTAGAAATAGTTGATAAAACATTTGATTTAGAGTGGAGAATAGACAAAACAGTTCCTGTATACTTGGAGCATGCTGGTAAAGTCGATGAAGAGAAAGAAGAGTTTGTTAAAACTTACGATTTAACAATTTTATTACCATTCGAAACATTGAGTAGAAAAGAAAAAGAACTCGAAATTGCATCTTTTCATGTTCATAAAGATTTTTATGCAGAAAGATTTAATTACAAAGAAAGAAAAGGAAGAATAATATGGACCGGATGTAGTGGCTTGGGTATGAGTAGACTAGCTTATGTTTTTCTAATAAGACATGGAACAAATTTTGATGATTGGCCAGAAGAAATAAAAAAAATAATTAAAAAAATGCCAAAATCTTTAAAAGATTTTATCGTTTCTTAAAAAGTTCGAGTATATCTTCTGGAATGTTATAAATTTTTTCTCCATACAAAACAACTCTACCTATTAACCAAAGTAAAGAATCTAAATGTAATGGCGGTATGTTTGTTAATTCAGCAACTTCATTCCAAATCTCTTGTATTTTTTTGTAACTAACATTTTCGTCTTCTATTAAATTAACATACTTCGTTAATTTTCTAATCCTAAAATCTACTGGTATAGGAATAATTTTTGGCAAAACTCTGTCTTCATCTCTGAAAGCTCTATAAACATAGTTGAGCATTTTTATAGTAAAAACTATGGTCTTGGAATTTTTATCACATTTTAAAAGATTAGATAAATCTTCCCATGTTTTCTCTAAATTTTCTAGGTTAGGTTCATAATCATAAACTTTTTTTATCCTTTCTATTCTCTTTTCCCTACCTAAAACTAAAAATGGACATTTTTTTATATAATCGAAAAAATCTTTGTTCCTAGTTAAAAAATAATTCGAAAAGAAAACCCAATATTCTTCGCCCTTACCAACTAGCCTATAACTAATTAAAGAGTTAAACATAACAAGTTTTGACGCTTGTCTTTCATCAAACTTATTCCTTAGAAGAGATATTGATTTAAACTGAATATCTTCTTTTTCTAATTCTAAAATTTTTTCCACTCCAAACTTTTTTAGCTTCTCAATCAATAATAAGTTTAAAACCATACAATGAAGAATAATATATTAAGGCCATTTTTAACACTTTTCCTACAAAAGTAAAGAAGATAAACCTCTTTAAATTATATTTAGTTGTTCCAGATAAAATACCAACAACATCGAAAAAAGGTAAAAAAGAAAATAAAACTATTAATAACTCACCGTATTTATTAAAAAGATCCTTTAGTTTTTCTAGTTTCCATTTTTTAATTGCAGTAATACCAGCACCAATCAAATAAGAAGTTATTTCCCCTATAGTTGAACCAATTGAAGCTAATAGTATAGTTACAAAAGGATTGAGACCCTTTATTGCAGCAATAGTTATTAATGGCAAATAAAATGGTGCTGGTAAAAGAATGGAAGAAGAAGAGATTAGTGATAAAATAAAAACACCCACGTAACCGAGATAACCAATTAGTTCATACAAACTTTCCCTACTTATCGAAATAGAAAAAGAAACTCCAATTAACAAAAAGAAAAGTATTGCATATATTGATTTCATAAATTGTTTTGCTTATTTTTTTCTTCTAAAGTAAATAGAAAAAAGAATAACTATAGCCAAAATGGTTATCTGTAAGAAGCTGAAATTATCTAAATCAGATAAACTAACGTATCCACTTTTTATAGTAGTCGTTGCTGTTCTGTATATTCGATTATCGATAGTAGAATTAACTACTATGGATAAATGAGCAGTGCCCTCACTTAAAATCATTAATGTAGCTCTAACAACATCAGTTTTACCATAAAAAAGATTTTCTACAAGTTTTTGCAGTGGCTCGACAAAAATTCTATTTGGCGTTAATGATATTACAGAAATGTTATAGCTATCTTTCAACAAACCTTTGTTAGTAATATATACTGGTAAAATAGCGGTACCGACTGTAAATGCAGATTGTGAAGGTGTGAACAAATCGAAAGCTATATGCCTAAAAGTTATGTTTACCCAACTACCAACCGTTGGAAATTCAGAATCACTAACATAACATATTATAGTATTTAAGCCAGAAACACAACCATTTTCTTCGCATTCAACACTAGTATTATAAAGTGGAGAAAAAATCCTACAATTTTTCACAGCTTCAGATAACCCAGATTGAGTACAGCTTTGTGCATTATCACAATTCGAAACTCTAGGATTACAATTTAACCAACATTTATTATTTACAGTTTTTAAAGTACCTTTAATAAAAGATATATTTAAAAAAATACTCAATTGTTTAAGATCTCCAGAAAGTCCAATACCGTTACTCATATCACCTTCAAACACTTTATTAAAAACTGGCTTATCTATGATAATCAATCTGAATAATGAAGAAGCTTCGGAATAGTTCAGACTATTTCCAAGATAAGTAGTTGTATAGTTTATCGTAAAGTTTATTGTATGATTTCCTATTGTAGTTGGTGTTAAACGAAATCTATAAATCCTTGAACTACCAGCTTCTATGATAGACGAATACTCCACATTTTCTATAATCCATCCACTCGGAATATTCCAAATAAACAGCACATTGCTCGCGGCTAGATTTCCACTATTATTAACCTTTATTCTAACTTCATGCGAATTTTGAACAATAAGAATCCATCTGTCATCTATTCTTGTAAGATTTTCTATGTATACACTTTCTATCCATAATCTAGCTCTTCTAACTATAAAACTTATTTTAGAAGTTGTTGTGTTTGGTAGTACTTCCACAAAATTATAAGCATCATCATAAGTTACGTCTATTCCAACTTCATAACTTCTTGGTAAAATAGAATATTGTGGAACAACATTTAAAGTAGTTATAGTATGTCCTTTTTCAGGTATAATGCCTGATGTAAATCCAGTTAGATAACAAGTTAAAAGTGGTGGACAGTTTTCTCTTACACTAACACTTGCATCACCTGTACCGTCGTTAGTCAAATTAAAATTAAAACGATGGTGCGCGGCTGGAAAACCGTACTGTGGGGAAAAAGGTGGTATTATAGTTATATGTGGTTTAACCACAATAATCTGTGAAAAAGATAAAATTAGTAAAAGAATGAAAAAAATGAATAAGTTGATTGATTTCATTCAACTATAATCTTATATCCAAAGCTTCCGTATATATAATAAACTCCTGCTTTTTCAAACTTATAGCTTGTAACATCCTTAGCATAAATATCTTTGCTAACTCCACATATTACTGTATATGTTCTAGCTTTTATGTCCTGCTCATCATAAAACTTAGAGAAAATTCTTTCATAGTTGACATAGTAATAACTTGCTACAGTTTTTACAGATATTTCGACTCTAGATTCGTTGCTTGTTGTGTCAGTAATGTTGGTCCTGTTAGTAATTGTAGTTAATATAGTAATTTTATCATATGCTGTAGAAGGTGATTCGAGTTTCACCGTTAATTTTGTAATTAAAGTTTCATTTATTAAAAAATCTTCTTT
>JANXEB010000004.1 GCA_025058985.1 Candidatus Aenigmatarchaeota archaeon | reverse complement strand
CTTCCTTTTATTGTAGCTCCAGAAACTATTATAATTCCTTTATTCAAACTTAAAACTTTTTCAACATTTTTTGAACTTTTTAGAAAATTATCTATATCATCTATAAAAATTAGATCAAAACTAATGTTTTCTATTCTTTTTAAAAACCTATCAGAAGTAATTAAAATGGAAAAATCTCCTTTTGAAATTTTTTCTAAATTTTCTTTTTTCTCCTTTTCTGTTAATTGAGTAGTATAACAAGCTACTTTTACTTCCAAATTTTTTTTGGAAACTATGTTTATTATTTTTTCATAAACATGTTTTACTAAGATGGATGTGGGTAAAATTATGTAAGATCTCTTTCCAGTAATAGCAAAATATAAAGAAGCTACAATTCCAAAAGTTGTTTTACCACAACCAGTTGGTGCTATTAGTGCAAAACTTTTTTTCTTTACAAATTTTGAGATCCAATTTTTTTGTATTTTTATTGGTTTTACTTCCAAGATCTTATAAAAGAACTCTTCGAAACTTTCTATTTCTTTTTTTATTTTTTCAAAGTAGGTTTCTTTATCTCTGCAATTTTTACATTTTCCATATTTTATGAGTTCTTCATCACTTATTTCTCCATTACAATTAATACAACTAGAATAAAAAAATATTCTTACCATTTTAAGAATCTTTTTAAACTTTCATCTTTTCCAATCAAAATATCTTTTTCTGTATAACCAAGAGCTTTTAAAACTCTTAGAGCTGCTGGAATTATTTGATGGTTTATATAGTATTCATCATCATACTCCCCTTCTAATACAAAATCAACTGGCATTGCTCTATCAGAAATACTACCACTACCTTTTGTTATAACAAAGCTTATAATACTACCTTCACTTATTAACATTCCTTTTTCTTTAGCTTTAATAGCAGCTTTTACATGAGGACTCATTTGTTCATATTTATTTAATGGTTTAGTTATTTGTTCATGTATAACTAAATCTCTTAGTTTAACTTTTTTTTCTTTTAAATTTTTGATTACTTCTCTAACATAGTTAATAGCTTTCTCAGGATTATTTTCTTTTAAAACAAATTCTAAAACTTTTCTTTGAACCTCCTTAGCTAATTTACACCAATCTCTTCTAACAGCTTCAAACCCTCTAACTTCTATATTATTGTTTTCATCTAATAAAGCATATCTTTTTTTGGCACCAACCTCACTTTTTTCTCTACTAACAAATATACCTCTTTTATAAACATTTCTAAATTCCAACTCTATTATTCCTGGCAATTCTTTATTTACTTTTTCAACAAATTCAATAACTTTTCTTTTTAAAATTTCTAAGCTATTCATAATAAAAATTAAATTTTTAGACTTTTTAACTTTAAGATTTTAAAATTAATTTCTAATAGTTTCTTCTTTTATTATAATCATAGGTTCAGTTGGTAAATATTTTTTAACTAATGTATGTCCAGGATAAAATGGGGTTGTATAACCATAGTGATTGTACAAGTCGGAGATTTCTTCCGTAGTTAAAGGTTTATTGTAAATTTTAACCTCATCTATTGTACCATTTAAGTATTCACCAATTGTTAAAGGAAGTATTTTTGATGATCCAATATTAATAGAATGTGAAGCAATAAGTGTATTATTAACATAAACATTTAAAGTAGAACCGTTATAAATTAGCCACAAAAAGTTTAAACCTCTATTCAGTCTTGTGAAAAAGTTTTGATCACCTACTTTATATAACAATCCATTTACACCAATACCAATATCTACACTATTTGATGAAAAGATATTTGCAAAGTCATTAAAAACCATAACTTCTTTTTGTTTATCTCCGAGAATTATAAAAACTGTTTTATTTCTAGTTGTTGTGTGCAATCCAGACCCAACATTTAATGGAATTACTGTCTCATTAGTAGCATTATACCATCTATTTTCAGAAATGCTATACTTAAACACTTGAGTTGATGTAGTAGTACCAATTATTGCATAAATATATTTATTATATTCAAACATAGAGCTTACAGTTCCGATGTTTATAGACAAATTAGCAAGAATTTCCCAAGAATTTTTAGTTATGTTATATCTCCAAAACTCTGAACTATTTCTTCCTCTTAACATATATACACTATCATCTACTACTATTATACTACCACCTTCTAATGCTGTATTTGGCAATTCTTTTGGATACCGAAGAAAAGAACTTGAAGTTAGATTATAAAACCAGTAGAAATTAAAGTTTCCTCTAGCAATGTAGAGTAAATTGTATGAAGGAATATAACTTATAGAACCACCATATCTTATTTCTAATGGAGTGT
>JANXEB010000080.1 GCA_025058985.1 Candidatus Aenigmatarchaeota archaeon | reverse complement strand
GTGATATTTACGTTTCCTTCTATAGCTCCAAATATAACCAAATTTCTAACCCAAATCTCAGCAGTTGTTCCGTTACCTGCACCAGTCGTTAACCTTCCATTTCCAAGAATAATTAAATCATTAGTTGTATTTATAAAGCTTGCGTTTATCGATTTTGTTGTATTTATTTGACATGCACTACTCCAATTTCCTATATCACAACTAAGCAGTGTAAACACAAATGTAGTTGAATTATCAAACATTGTAGAATTAAAACAACTAACATTCCATCTATTGATACCAGCGGTTAAACTAGAGTTGCTATGTATTCTTACAGAAAAATTTGCAGAAACGTTTTCAACATAAGCAACAGGAATGTTATTTATATAAAGAGTGCAGTTAACAACTCCTCTTAAAAACCCATTATGAGAGAAAATAAATGGAATAGTATCATTTGTTCCACCAACTATAGAATTGTTTCTTGGAAATAAAAGAAAAACAGTTCCTGTTTGGGTTGAAGAGCCTTTACTAATTTCTAAAAATATGAAAATAATTAAAGCTATAGTTAGAATTATAAAACATTTTTTTATGGCATTAAATTCCATAACTAATATAGTATTTATTTTTGTGAAATTTAAATTATGAAAAACGAATTATTAATTTCATTTTTGAATTCAACATTTTCGTCAATTCTTTCAATAGCATTACCACTTTATTTAAATAGTTTAAATTATAATATAGCAACAATAAGCTTTTCAATTTCTTTTATGGTTATTTCAAACCTAATATTTAGATTTATTTTTTCATTCATTACTGATAAATTTGGTAGTAGAAAAACTTTTTTACTATCTTTTGTTTTTTATTCAATTTCTTCAATAATCTTAGCTATCGAAAAAGAACTAAAATATATAATAATAAGCAATTTTTTGATTGGCATAGCACAAGTAGCTTACTGGAGTGTAATAAGATTTCATGTTCATAGAGTTTATGAAACTGAAAAGTCAAAAGCTATGTCAAAGAACTGGATTATGTTAACAACCGGTAGTATAATAGGATATTTTTTCGGAGGATATTCTACGCAATATATTGGCTATAAAAATACCTTTATTTTAACATCATTATTATCTTTAGCAATAGGATTGTTTTTATTTAAAAAAATAAAAAACATTTATACAAAAGAGAAGGACTTAGTAGAGTTAAAAAATAGAACTTTCTGGAAATTTTCACTAATAAATTCTCTTATGGCTTTTTTAACTCCGCTATACTCAGTTTTAATACCAATAGAGCTAGCAAAACAAAATTTTTCGAACTCATCCATAGGACTTATGTTTGTTTTTGGCAATATAATTTTTTTACTTACTATGCTTTACTTTTTTAAACTAAAAACTATAACGAATGTTAATTTATCTATTTCAATGTGTTTGTTATCTTTATTATTTTTGTTCCTCAGTAACGAAAAAAATCTACTACTTTTCATTATGCTTATTTTTTTAGTATCAAGCCCAACAACTGTATTGTTTGAAGAAAACTACGTAAAAATGTTTTCTAAAGTAAAGGTTAGCTCATTGAATATGAGTATTTCTATAGTACCCTTTTTACTAGTTAAGCTTTTTTCTTTTTATGTTTTACCATATATTGGAGTAATTAATGGTTTAATAATCTCGTTAATACTACTTATAATTTTTTCTTATTTGAGTAAAAAGTAATCCTACTTGGTTCGAAC
>JANXEB010000079.1 GCA_025058985.1 Candidatus Aenigmatarchaeota archaeon | reverse complement strand
CCTTTACTTCTGGACAGTTTTGGCTATCAATATAAGTGTAGCATATACATTTATTGGTATTTAGTAGAAATATATCCCAAAAGTTCTTAACACAAAGATAAGTTATTGAATATCCAGATATTTCATTATGGAAACTCTCTTATGGTAAAACAATTTGTATTGATAATCTTGTTGGTACATCATCCAATTTTGACTCTAGAATAAGATCAATTTTTTCTGAAATCTTAACCTCGTACAATCCATTTTCATTGTTAATCTGTATTTCAATCGGATCATTTTTTCGGTTTTTTAAATACTACCTGTTTACTTGAAATTATCAAGAATTTAGGATTTTACACGGATAAATCAGAAATTGAAAGTATAGGGAAAATTAGGAGTTTTTTTAAAATTATATTCAACTTTATCAGAAATTCTAAGTGAGAAAATTAAACGTGGTGAGCAAGTTTTCTTTGACAAAAGAACTTGGACGAAAAATTTGTTAGGTTACCTTAAGGAAAAGTTAAGGTAAAACATAAAATTTTATTTACTCTCTAAAACTGGAATTAGGATGGACAGTTGCTTGGAATTTTGGTTAAAAATGTATATATAATTTCGTCAAATATACATTTGGCGAAATTAGTGAAGTTATAAAGATAACATAATATTGTTTTACTAAATTTATTTTCCCAAAAGCAAATACTCTTCAAAAAATATAAAGTTTATAAAGACTATAAAAATATAAAAAAAAGTTACCAAGGGATTTAGAAAAAAATCATTAAACTTTCTTTGAAATTATCGAGAATTTAATCAGTAAAGATATGCAATCAATCCGAAAATTATAAAATGAAAGGCTAAAAAATACAGAAAAAGTCATTAACAATTTAAGAATTTATTAAAAAAATGAAATTAATCTAATTACTCACCAGCTCAAGGATTTATTGCACAATAGTATTCAAAAGATAATGAATAAAACAGAAAAGTTTTCTGAAAAATTAAAAAGATTAGAGAAAATGTTGGTAATAAGAGATAACAAAAGTTGATTGTGTAATAAAAATTCCTATGGATTCTAAATTCTTAATAGTAAAGTTATCAAGGGACTACGAATGCTTATTAAACTAGAGATGAAAGTAAACTAAAACAAAGTATTTCTCCTTTTAAAAGTAATGTTAAAAAGAAAGCTAAAAATGTTAAAAAGAAAGCTAAAGAGGTGTAGGAGTATTTGGACTCTCCAAGAACAAAAGATTCTGAAATAATATTTTTTCTTTCTTGAAGGTATTTATAGAGATATAATCAAAGATTTCGAATTATTTGTTAGAAAAGAAAATAAGACTGTGGTATTGGCTTCAATCAACTTTCCAGAAATTCTCACAAAATATTGAAACATTGTCACAAAACCTACAAAGAGAAACTAAATATGAAATAACACATGAAAATTGACAACTACCCTACTCTACTTTTTATAATATTTCCACTTTTTGAATTTGTTTACTATCAACCAAATTTTTCAAAAACCTATTAATTATTTCAAATCCTTGAATATTGATATTAATTTGATTAATTTCAACAGAAAATTCCTTTCTTTCGGTTTCTTTTTCCTTTTTTTGATTTTTTTCGTGTTTTTTACTCTTTTCCGATTCTTTTTTTTCTATTTTGATTTTACACTTCAATCTAGTTTGATTCCAACTTTCATTTATATCCCTGTCTGTAGATATGAAAGGAAATTTAAATCCACTCTTTGTGGGATTAAAGACAATAAATAATGATTGTATTTCTTTTTTCCCGTGTTGTTCTTTTTGAATTATCTTGAATCTTATTGGTGAGGGTTTTCTTTGTATAAATTGAATAGTGTATATTTTATTAGATTCTTTATCGTGAAAAGTGAACACAAGAGGTAAACCAAATGTAACTCTGTGTAATTCAATTTTGTCTAAATCAATTTGATTCACTTGTATTTTATTTTCATGA